>NZ_JBWKVA010000022.1:8626-130280 GCF_059421425.1 Pseudomonas sp. GW821-FHT02H09 | reverse complement strand
GGCAAGTACTGGCCACCGGTCGGTCGGGTCGACAACGTGTTCGGCGATCGCAACCTGATCTGCGCCTGCCCGTCGATCGAAAGCTACGCTTAAACCAATGAGGGGGCGACTTGCTCGCCCCCTCATGGTCACCACAATACCCTGTGGGAGCGAGCTTGCTCGCGATGGGGCCGTGTCAGTCGACGTCAATGCTGCCTGTCACACCGCTATCGCGAGCAAGCTCGCTCCCACAAGGATCTTTGCCAATTCTCAGAATCTGCGTCGATCCTCATAACAAGAAACCGGAGAACAACCATGTCGTTAAGCGTGTTCGACCTGTTCAAGATTGGCATCGGCCCCTCCAGTTCCCACACCGTCGGCCCGATGCGTGCCGCTGCGCGCTTCGTCGAAGGCCTGCGTCGTGAAAACCTGCTGGCGGCAACCACCTGCGTCAAAGTCGAGCTGTACGGCTCGCTCGGCGCTACCGGCAAGGGCCACGGCAGCGACAAGGCCGTGTTACTGGGCCTGGAAGGTGAACACCCGGATACCGTGGATACCGAGACCATTGCTGCCCGCCTGCACGAGATTCGCAGCAACGGACGCTTGAACCTGCTCGGTGAACACAGCATAGAATTCAACGAAAAACTCCACTTGGCGATGATCCGCAAACCCTTGGCCTATCACCCCAACGGCATGATCTTTCGTGCCTTCGATGCCGCCGGTTTGCAGGTTCGTAGCCGCGAGTATTATTCGGTCGGTGGTGGCTTCGTCGTCGATGAAGATGCTGCGGGCGCTGACCGCATTGTCGAAGACAGCACGCCGCTGACCTTCCCGTTCAAGAGTGCCAAGGACTTGCTCGATCATTGCACCACCTACGGCCTGTCCATCAGCCAGGTGATGCTGACCAATGAAAGCGCCTGGCGCCCGGAAGCGCAAACCCGTGCCGGCTTGCTGAATATCTGGCAAGTGATGCAGGACTGCGTCGCCGCCGGTTGCCGCAACGAGGGAATTCTGCCCGGCGGCTTGAAGGTCAAACGCCGTGCGGCAGCGCTGCATCGGCAATTGTGCAAGAGCCCCGAAGCCTCCCTGCGCGATCCACTGTCGGTACTCGACTGGGTCAATTTGTACGCCTTGGCGGTCAACGAAGAAAACGCCAACGGCGGTCGCGTGGTCACTGCACCGACTAATGGCGCAGCAGGGATAATTCCTGCGGTTTTGCACTACTACATGCGCTTTATCCCGGGAGCCAACGAAGACGGTGTGGTGCGTTTTCTGCTCACCGCGGCGGCCATTGGCATTCTATACAAGGAAAACGCCTCGATCTCCGGCGCCGAAGTCGGCTGCCAGGGCGAGGTCGGTGTCGCCTGCTCAATGGCCGCCGGGGCACTCTGCGAAGTGCTGGGCGGCACCGTGCAGCAAGTGGAAAACGCCGCCGAGATCGGCATGGAACACAACCTCGGACTGACCTGCGACCCCATTGGCGGCCTGGTTCAGGTGCCGTGCATCGAGCGCAACGCCATGGGCTCGGTAAAAGCCATCAATGCGGTGCGCATGGCCCTGCGCGGCGACGGTCAACACTACGTCTCCCTCGATAAGGTCATTCGCACCATGCGCCAGACCGGCGCCGATATGAAAAGCAAATACAAGGAAACCGCCCGCGGCGGTTTGGCGGTCAACATCATTGAGTGCTGATGCGAGCCTGGCTGCATCAGTGCATTTTTTCAGGAGCTGAACATGTCCACCGAACAACTGTTGAAAACCCCGCTGCACGCCCTGCATCTGGAGCTCGGCGCGCGCATGGTCCCATTCGCCGGTTACGACATGCCGGTGCAATACCCGCTGGGCGTGATGAAAGAACACCAGCACACCCGTGATCAGGCCGGGTTGTTCGATGTCTCGCACATGGGCCAGATTCGCCTGACCGGCGCCAACGCCGCGAAGGCACTGGAGACCCTGGTGCCGGTGGACATCATCGACCTGCCGGTGGGGATGCAACGTTATGCGATGTTCACCAATGAAACCGGCGGCATACTCGATGACCTGATGGTCGCCAACCTCGGTAACGATGAACTGTTCCTGGTGGTCAACGCCGCCTGCAAGGATCAGGACCTCGCGCACCTGCGCAAATACATCGGCGACCAGTGCGAGATTCAGCCACTGTTTGAAGAACGCGCCCTGCTCGCGCTGCAAGGCCCGGCGGCGGTAACGGTACTGGCACGCCTGGCACCTGACGTGTCGAAAATGACCTTCATGCAATTCACCAGCGTGAAGTTGCTGGGCGTGGACTGCTACGTCAGCCGTTCCGGCTACACCGGTGAAGACGGTTTCGAAATCTCCGTACCGGCCGCCAACGCAGAAGCCTTGGCCCGCGCACTGCTGGCCGAACCGGAAGTGGCAGCAATCGGCCTCGGCGCTCGCGACTCGCTGCGCCTGGAAGCCGGCCTGTGCCTCTATGGCCACGATATGAACACCGAGACCACGCCTATCGAGGCCAGCCTGCTCTGGGCCATCTCCAAGGCTCGTCGCGCCGATGGCTCCCGTGCCGGTGGCTTCCCTGGCGCAGAAACCGTGTTCACTCAGCAGCAAGCCGGTGTGAGCCGCAAACGGGTCGGCCTGTTACCTCAGGAGCGCACGCCAGTGCGTGAAGGCGCAGAAATCGTCAACGAAGAAGGCACAGTGATCGGCAGCGTGTGCAGCGGCGGCTTTGGACCAACATTGGGTGGCCCATTGGCCATGGGTTACCTCGACAGCCACTACATGGCACTTGATACATCCGTCTGGGCAATTGTACGTGGGAAAAAGGTGCCTATGAATGTAAGCAAAATGCCATTTGTTCCACAACGCTACTATCGCGGTTGATTGACTGTTTCTATAAGTAACGCGGTTGCGTTAACAGTGCACTAATCTGTAACGCAACCGCCACCAAACAGTGCATGCGGCTGGCTATAAATTTCGATAATGAACTTGGTTTATAACGATCGAAAACAATTGAACAGCTCTATCGAATAAGCGACATCGCCAGTCTGTAAACGACCCCACGCTGAGTAAAACCGCGGCTTCTGAGGGCTTGTTTTTTCTCCCTTAGTTGGCGTAGAGTTTCTTCACTGTGTTTGCATGGGTCGCTTGGAACCGTGACCTGGGCAGTAGCCATAAGTTTGCTACAACCCGTTCGACGTCTCTTACTTTCCTGCAACCAGCCCCAGTACTCTTTCATTAGAAAGAGGCTGTCATTAATTTTTGCGTCAAAGGAAATAAGAAATGTCCCAACGTCAGAGCGGTACCGTCAAGTGGTTTAACGACGAAAAAGGTTTTGGTTTTATCACTCCAGAAAGCGGTCCGGATCTGTTCGTCCATTTCCGCGCGATTCAGGGCAGCGGCTTCAAGAGCCTGAAAGAAGGCCAGAAAGTGACTTTCGTTGCCGTGCAAGGCCAGAAAGGCATGCAGGCTGACGAAGTACAAGCAGAAGGTTAATCCCGACTGCAACAAAAAGCCCCTGATGCTGACATCAGGGGCTTTTTTGTGCGCGCAATTCCGTAAAATGGCTTTTTTCAGCCGAGAGTCCTGTCATGTCGAAACACCTGCTAAGCCCTCAAGGCGACTTTCCCGCCGCAGGCCTGGGCCGCCGCCTGGCAGCGATGTTCTATGACTTCCTGTTGTGCACCGCCCTGCTGATCGTCACCGGAGGCATTTACAAGATGGTGCAAATGGCGATCATTGGCGAAGCTAAAATGCGCGCCCTGACAGATGCCGGTGCACTGGACGGTGATCCGCTGCTATCAACGATTTTGTTTTTCGTCCTGTTCGGCTTCTTCGCCAAATTCTGGTCCTGGTCTGGCCAGACCCTTGGCATGCAAGTCTGGTGCATTCGCGTACAGAACCCCGACGGTACAGCTATCAGCCTGTGGCAGGCCTTGCTGCGCTTTGTCGTGTCGATTGCTTCGCTGCTTTGTGTAGGTTTGGGTTTCATCTGGTCGTTGTTCGACAAACAGAAACGCAGCTGGCACGACATCTACTCAAACAGCCAGTTGGTGCGGATTCCGAAGAAGACGAAGTAGCTTCAGGTCGATGTACATAAAACCTGTAGCTGCCGCAGGCTGCGATCTTCTGATTTTGAGTACATATCCATTTCTGCGGTAACGGCTGTCTGGGATTGGGTACATATCCGTTTCACGCAACGCCTGCGTTCGGCCTCTGGGAAAGGGGCAGGCAGATCCAAAGCAAAGCAAAGCAACAGCAACGGCAAGATCAAAAGATCAAAAGATCGCAGCCTGCGGCAGCTCCTACAGGGAATCGCGTGCGCGTAAGCTCAGGCCGGCCGGTCGGCCGCCTCGCTTTTGATCTTGATGCACCGCCCCCTCGAGAGGCCGAGTAGAGGTTCTGCGCAGTGGGCAACCCGGCATGGATGCCGGGTTAGCCGCCCCCGGCCATGGATGGCCGATGGCGGCGGGCCCACGGAGCAGGACCGGAGCGAGGGCACCCTGAGCCTAGGCGAAGGGCCGAACGAAAGGGGCAAAAGCCCTTGGTTACTTGGGGCTTTTCCAAGTGACCCGCCGTAAGGGCGGAACCTAAAGTGGCCGTTACCGCAGAAACGGATATGTACACCAGCAAGAGATTGGTCGGCTGTCAGGCCGCCATCGCGAGCAAGCTCGGCTCCCACATTTGATCGGCGTATATCCGCAGGAGACAGGCCGGCTGTCAGGCCGCCTTCACGGGCAAGCCCGCTCCCACATTTGATCTGTGTACATCCGCAGGAGCCAGGCCGGCTGTCAGGCCGTCATCGCGAGCAAGCTCGGCTCCTACAGGGATCAGGCATTGCCCGCCAGCTTCATGCGTGCAGCCTGGGTAAAATCGAGCATGCGCTTGAGCGGACGAATGGCCTGGGGAATCAGCGCCGGGTCAACGAAGATCTCATTGGCCCCCTCTCGCAGGGCCTGTAGCGTGCGTTCAAGGGTATTCATCGCCATCCACGGGCAATGCGCGCAACTGCGGCATGTCGCACCGTTACCGGCCGTTGGCGCCTCGATGAAGACCTTATCGGGGCACAGCTGCTGCATTTTGTAGAAAATGCCGCGGTCGGTGGCCACGATAAACGTCTTGTTTGGCAGTTTTTGCGCAGCTGCAATGAGCTGACTGGTAGAACCCACTGCATCGGCCAGTTCGATGACCGAAGTCGGCGACTCGGGGTGAACCAGAATCGCCGCATCCGGATACAGCGCCTTCATGTCTTCGAGCTGCTTGGACTTGAACTCTTCGTGAACGATGCAGGCACCGTCCCAGAGCAACATGTCGGCACCGGTTTGGCGCTGGATATAAGTGCCCAGATGCTTGTCCGGGCCCCAAATGATCGTCTCACCGTTATCCATCAGGCTCTCGACGATTTCCAGTGCACAGCTGGAAGTCACGACCCAGTCAGCGCGGGCTTTGACGGCCGCTGAAGTGTTGGCATACACCACCACCGTGCGCTCAGGGTGCTGATCACAAAACGCCGAGAACTCGTCCACCGGGCAACCCAGGTCCAGCGAGCAGGTCGCTTCCAGGGTCGGCATCAGCACACGCTTTTCCGGATTGAGGATTTTCGCGGTCTCGCCCATGAATTTCACTCCGGCGACCACCACAGTCTTGGCCGGATGGGCGTTACCGAAGCGGGCCATCTCCAACGAGTCGGACACACAGCCGCCGGTTTCTTCGGCCAGAGCCTGAATGACCGGATCGCAATAGAAGTGGGCAACCAGTACAGCGTCCTGAGCCTTGAGCTCAGCAGCGATGGCAGCACGGTAATAGGCTTCCTCTTCGGCGCTTAGCGGTTTGGGCTGTTTGGCGTCGAGGTGGGCTTGAACCAGAAGGCGTTCGGAAATTTGCGTCATGTTCGCAAGACCTGCAAGCGCTAGTGCGCGAAAGTCGAGTATACCACCGGCTCTGGACCGTTCAGGGTACCGCCGGGAGAGTGGGTCCATCAGGCATGGACAGTATTGCAGCTGCGCAAGGCTACAGAATATCCGCTGGATTCAAAAGATGATTCTGACCTGCGTAAAACAGTGAAGCGCCCTGATTGGACAGCGATAAAATCCAGGGCAAAAAAAAATCTGGAAATCCTCACTTTCGTGGGCCTTCCAGATTTTCAAACATCTACATCTAAAATGGTGGGTCGTGTGGGATTCGAACCTACGACCAATTGGTTAAAAGCCAACTGCTCTACCAACTGAGCTAACGACCCGCTGTGTGGTGGCGCGTATAATACTGATTTTTAACGGGAATTCAACACCCTAAATGAAATAAATCAAAAATAACGTGTTGGGTCGCTGATTCCCGCCGCAGAGAAGCCTTCAGCACGCAGACGACAACTGTCACATTTCCCACATGCGCGACCGTTATCATCCGCCTGATAGCAGGACACCGTCAGCCCGTAGTCGACGCCAAGTCGTACACCTGCCTTGACGATATCGGCCTTGCTCAAGTTCTGCAGCGGTGCCTGGATACGGAAGCCCTGCCCTTCTACCCCGGCCTTTGTCGCCAGGTTAGCCATACGCTCGAATGCCTCGATGAACTCTGGACGACAATCCGGGTAACCGGAATAGTCCACCGCATTGACGCCTATAAAGATGTCCCGCGCGCCGAGCACTTCCGCCCAGCCAAGAGCGAGCGAGAGGAACACGGTATTGCGCGCCGGCACGTAAGTCACCGGAATGCCTTCGCTTGGCGCTTGCGGCACATCGATAGAGCTGTCGGTCAGAGCCGAGCCACCAATGCCGTTCAGATTCAGACCGATCACCTTATGCTCGACGACGCCAAGATCCCGGGCGACCCGAGCAGCGGCATCCAGCTCGGCCCGATGACGCTGACCGTAGTCGAAGCTCATGGTGTAGCAGCTGTAACCGTCGGCGCGTGCCATGGCCACGACAGTTGCCGAGTCAAGGCCGCCAGACAGCAGAATTACCGCACGCTTCTCATTAGATAGCTGTTGATTCATTTGCTCAGTCATTTCAGCGCCCCGGCTCGTCATTCCAAAGATATTTATGCAGCTGCAGTTGCAGGCGCACTGGCAGGTTGTCCGCAACAACCCAGTCAGCCAGGTCGCGAGCATTCAAGTCATGATGGCTGGGCGAGAACAATACTTCGCCGGCACGCCGATCCAGACCGTACTGAATCAGTTTGGACACTGCCCAGTCGTAGTCTTCACGAGAACAGATGACAAACTTGACCTGATCGTTTGGCGTCAGCAGCTCGATGTTTTCATAGCGGTTACGCTGAGCCTCTTTGGAGCCAGGTGTTTTCAAGTCGACAACCCGACTGACCCGCAGATCGACCGCAGAAATATCCAGAGCGCCACTGGTTTCCAGCGACACCTGGTATCCGGCATCACACAGCTGCTTGAGCAAAGGAATGGCATTGGGTTGCGCCAACGGCTCACCGCCGGTCACACAGACATAGCGCGGGCGGTAGCCGGCAACCTGTTCGAGGATGCTGTCCAGGGACATGATCGAGCCACCGCTGAAAGCGTAGGCGCTGTCGCAGTACTGACAACGCAATGGGCAACCGGTCAGACGCACAAATACTGTGGGCAGCCCGGCAGTCCGCGTTTCACCCTGCAACGAGTAAAAGACTTCGGTGATTCTCAATGTGTCTTGCATAGTCGCCACGGGCGTAACAGCTAAACAGGCTGTCCGCCTCCGTCAGGCACTTCAAGGAACCCCGCAACCGCGCGAATCCCAAGAAGCGTGTTTCATAAAAAGGGTATGAATTCTAACGAAAAAACCCGCAATGGGCGCGGGTTTCTTCAAAACGGCGTAACTATTTCTACAAGCTACATGCTTACATACGTTGCAAGTCACGCTGGGCCAGCTGAGCGGCGGAAGTGCCCGGATACTGGCTCACAACCTGCTGCAGAATGCCTTTGACCTTATCGGTGTGACCCAGTCGGCGCTCTACATCAGCAAGCTTGTACAGCGAATCCGGCACTTTGGCGTGCTTGGGGTACAGCTGGCTAACCTTGGCAAAAGCCTGACCGGCACCTTGCAGGTCGCCCTTGGCCAGGTTCACTTCACCCAACCAGTATTGAGCGTTGCCCGCATACTGGCTGTTCGGGTATTTGCGCAGGAATGCGGCGAAGGCTTGGCTGGCCTTGTCGAAATCCTTGGCCTTGATCAGGTCGAAGGCTGCGTCGTAATACAGCTTTTCCTTCGCCGGATCACCCGGTTCGCTACTTGCTGCAGGAGCCTGAGTGGCAGGCGCTGCAGCTGCACCGGCGGCATTGACATCGCCACCAGCAGAAGAATTATCAGGAGCCGCGGCAGGTGCGCCGCCGGTTCCAATACGCCGATCAAGATCCTGGTATCGCTCCAGGTTTTCCTGCTTCATGCGCGCAACATCATTTTGCAGAACTTCAATCACACCTTGTTGCCGGGCGATTTGCTCCTGCATTTGTTGCAGTTGGTTGAACAGCTCACCCTGTGCCGAGACAGGAGCCGAAACCCCTCCCCCGGCATAGGCGCCGTTCGTACCGTAACCCGCAGGCGGATAACTGCTCCCGCTATTGTTATAACCGGAGTTGTTGTCATCGACCACAGGAACCGCAGCCCACACCGCAAGCGGCATGAGGCTGAGAGCCAAAACAGTTACAGCACGACGGCACGTTCGCATGACGAATTACTTACGCAGTTCGACGCGACGGTTTTGAGCCCAGGACTGCTCGTCGTTGCCGGTAGCAACTGGACGCTCTTCGCCGTAGGAAACCAGTTCCAGCTGAGCTGGGGAAACACCTTGCAGTACCAGGTAGCGCTGAACGGCTTTCGCACGACGCTCGCCCAGTGCCATGTTGTACTCACGAGTACCACGTTCGTCGGTGTTGCCTTCCAGAACAACGCGAGCGCCGTTTGCTTTCAGGTCTTTGGCGTGAACGTCCAGAGCGCGCATGGCTTCTGGCTTCAGGTCCGAGCTGTCGTATTCGAAGTAGAAGGTAGTGATTGCGCGCAGAGCAGCTTCTTCGCTCAGGGAGCCATCCACAGCACCAGTGTTAGCGCCGTAACCAGCGTTTGGATCAACAGCGCCTGCACCGGCGTTGTCGCCGCCTTTGGACGAGCAACCTACAGCTACAGCCATGGCCAGAGCCAGCGCAGCAAACTTACCAAACTTCAGCATTTCCATCGTGAAACTCCTAATGAACCCCAATGTGTTAAGTACAACGTGTAGCGCCGCGTCAGTTCAGGTAAGGGGACCAGGAAGGTTCTCTGACTTCGCCTTGAGCGGTAGGAAGCGGGAGCCTTACGCGTCCATTAATGGACACGAGCATCAAGACTCCCCGGCCCTGCTGGCGGGTGGCGTAGATTACCATGGTGCCGTTGGGCGCGACAGTAGGCGACTCGTCCAGAGTGCTATCAGTTAGGATTTTTACGCTACCGCGTTGCAAATCCTGAGCCGCCACCTTGAAATTGGTGAAGCCATCCTGACGGTGAATCATGACAAGCGTTTTCTCGTCTGCTGACAATTTCGGGTTGGCGTTGTAGTTACCGATAAAGGTCACACGCTCCGCACCGCCGCCACCTGCGCTGGTTTTGTAGATCTGCGGCTTGCCGCCACGGTCCGACGTGAAGTAGATGGTTGAACCATCCTTACCCCAGAACGGCTCGGTATTAATGCCTGGACCACTGGTGACGCGAGTGATCTGACGCGACCCCAGATTCATTACATAAACATCCGGATTACCGTCTTTGGACAGTACAAAAGCCAGTCTCGTGCCATCCGGCGACCAGGCTGGCGCGCCATTGAGGCCTTCAAAGTTGGTGATCTGCTCGCGGCGACCAGTATCGATGTGCTGAACGAAGATGCGCGGGCGCTTCTGTTCGAACGACACGTAGGCAATACGCTTGCCATCAGGTGCGAAACGCGGCGACAGGATTGGCTCGCGCGATTGCAACAAGGTCACTGCGCGCGCGCCGTCATAGTCGGAACGCTGCAAGGTGTAACGCGTGTTGCTCACCGAAAAACGCTCGGCAGTCACGTACAGCATGCGCGTCGAGAAAGCACCTTTGATGCCGGTAAGCTTCTCGAACGACTGGTCAGCAATGTAGTGAGACATGTCGCGCAGTTGATCGACGCTGCCTGACACGCTGCCGGTCAGCACTTGCTGCTCGGTGGCGACGTTGAACAGTGCGTACTGCACCTGCAGGCGACCGCCGGCAGGAACAATGCTACCGACCATGATGTACTGGGCACCAAGAGCCTTCCAGTCACGATAAATGACTTCGCTGGCCTGAGTCGGCAGACCGATCATGTTCTGCTTCGGAATTGGCGAGTAATAACCCGAGTTGCGCAGGTCATTACCGATGATTTCCGCCATGTCGTCCGGCAGCACGCTGCCGCCCTGCCAACCGAATGGCACTACTGCAATCGGCGTGGCCCGGTCACTGCCACTGGTGACCAGAATGTTTTTTTCATCCGCTGCCGCTATCCCTGCCATGCAGCAAATAACGACAAGCAATCCTCGAAGAAGGTTTCTCACAAGGCTAGATCCTCAGGTGTGAATGTCATCTTGAATGAACGATAGGGAGCGAAATCGCTTGGTTTCATTCCCTGCATTTCTGTCAAACGACCAATGTTCTTGACCGCCGCTACAGCAGAACTGTCGAACGGACCATCACCACTGGACCTGGCCACAGTCACCGAAGTCACCGTACCGTCCGGCAACATGCCAATCTGCAGTACTACCGTCATGTTCTTGCGTGCCGAAGGAGGTCGTGCCCAACCTTCCGCTGCCCGAGCACGAATCAGATCGTCGAAACTGCCGGCGACTTCATCGCCCCGCTCATCGGCCAGGGCTTGTTGACGCTGTGGTTTGTCGGAAAGCAAATCAGCCAGGGCCTGAGCCTTTTTCTCTTCGGTCGATTTACGCGCCGCGTCAGTTGCCTTTTTCTTGGCAGCATCGGCAGTAGCTTTCTTCTTCGCATCCTCGGCGATTTTCTTCTTCGCCTCGTCCGCTTCAGCTTTCTTCTTGGCGTCGTCCGCGGCTTTCTTCTTCGCGTCTTCGACAATTTTTTTCTTGGCTTCCTCAGCGACCTTTTTCTTGGCCTCTTCTTCAGCCTCTTTCTTGGCTTCCTCTTCAGCCTTCTTCTTGGCTATATCAGCCAATTGTTTCTCTTCAACCTTTTTTGCTTCTGCAGCCTTCTTGGCATCGTCGGCTTTCTTGGCTTGTTCAGCCTTCTTCGCCTCATCCGCCTTCTTGGCTTCATCCGCCTTCTTGGCCTCGTCGGCCTTTTTCGCTTCCTCGGCCTTTTGAGCTGACTCTTCTTTCTTTTGTTCCGCAGCCTTTACCGCTTCCTGCTCAACCTTCTTCTGTTCCATCTGTTCGACTTCGGTCTGACGTGCGGCGGATTTCTTCGCCTCACCCGCAATCTTCTGATTGGTCTGGGTAGTTGCCTGACTTTTCGATTTCAGTTGATACAGGGTCGCCTGGACAATCGGCTTGGCTGGCGGCAAGTCCGGGGTCATGGCGAAACTGACGAACAGCATGCCAAACACCAGAACGTGCAGGGCTAATGCCCAAACGCTAGGCCAGAAGTAGCTTTCCGAGGCGGACGGCTCTCGCTGTTGGTGCATCAGGGCGCCTCGGTAATCAAGCCAACATTACCGACCCCAGCTTTCTGCAGCCCACCCATTGCCCCCATCACGGAGCCATAATCGACGGTTTTATCGCCGCGGATGAAGACCTGGGTACGCTTGCCACCTTCTGTACCGGCGCGAATGATCTTGGTCACGGCGTCGGTCATCTGCGGCAAGGTCATCGCCTTGTCCTGCTGCTTGTCGGTGTTGACTTCGCTGCCAAGGTTCCAGTAATAGGTCTTGTCAGCCTTGATCGAAATGGTCAGGACCTGAGTGTTGTTGTCTTGCGGCAAGGCTTCGCTGGAAACCTTGGGCAGATCAACTTTCACGCCCTGATTGAGCATCGGTGCGGTCACCATGAAGATGACCAGCAGCACCAGCATCACGTCGATGTAAGGCACTACGTTCATCTCGGCAACCGGCTTGCGCTTTTTGCGAGCTCGAGCGATTAAAGCCATTGGGAATTACCTGCTTATTCTTCGCTGGTGTGCACTTTACGGTGCAGGATCGCCTGGAACTCATCGGCGAAGGTGTAGTAACGGCCGATCAAGGTTTCGCTGCGAGCGGCGAAACGGTTGTAAGCGATTACCGCAGGAATGGCTGCGAACAGACCGATAGCGGTCGCGACCAGCGCTTCGGCGATACCTGGAGCCACAGTGGCCAGGGTCGCTTGCTGGGCAGCCGCCAGACCACGGAAGGAGTTCATGATGCCCCAGACCGTACCGAACAGACCGATGTACGGGCTGACGGAACCCACGGTGGCGAGGAACGGCAGGCTCTGCTCGAGCTTTTCTTCTTCGCGGGAAATGGCCACGCGCATGGCACGCGCCACGCCTTCCATGACCGCTTCCGGATCAACGCCTGGCTGCTGACGCAGACGGGAGAACTCCTTGAAACCGGCACGGAAAATCTGCTCTACGCCTGAGTCCGGGTCCGGGTTGCTACCGGCCTGACGATAGAGTTTCGACAGGTCGATACCCGACCAGAAGCGCTCTTCAAAGCCCTCCAGGGCACGGCGGCCGGCGCGCAACAGGTTGCTGCGCTGAAAGATCATGATCCACGAGGTCACCGATGCGGCTACCAGGATCAGCATTACCAACTGCACCACGACGCTGGCATTGCTGACCAGGCTCCACATGGAGGTATGGTCGACGACGTTAGCTTCCACGCTTTATCTCCTGCTCTGAGTGTGTACCCGCGCCGCTCACGTCGGCAAAGGCCGCACGTAGAGCTTCGGGAATGGCCCGGGGTTTCAAACTATGGGTGCGCACACAGGCCACCAAAAACTGCCCTTCGCAGAGCAGTGCATTATCCGTAGCCCGCCTGACTTGCTGTTTAAAGCGCAGGCTGACGCGGTTCAATTCGATTACTTCAGCACTTACCAGAAGCTCATCATCCAGTCGCGCCGGCGCGTGATAGCGCGCTTCGCTGGAATGCACGACGAACAACAGGTCCTCCCCTGCAAGCTGCGATTGGGCAAAGCCCAGTTCGCGTAGCCGCTCGGTTCGAGCCCGTTCCATAAACTTAAGGTAATTAACGTAATACACGATGCCGCCGGCATCGGTGTCCTCGTAATAAACGCGACAACGATGTGCGAACGACTCCAGCCCGTTTTGCGCGCGCATACTCTAGTGCTTACTCCTCAGGTTGCCAATCCGGCCAGGCAACTGTTTTTCATTTTCGAACGCGTTTTCTTGCGAAATCATCGCGATGCCAGCCTTTGGGACCACGCAATCGGCGAAAAAATCAACGCGAAGGGTTCATTAATCGTCTATGGCATCCAGAAACTCGTCTGCCACGGGCATCTCACCCATGCGCGCAGGAGTGTTCAAACCGAAATGCAGGTACGCATGCCGGGTCACCACTCGCCCACGCGGGGTGCGCATGATGTAGCCCTGCTGGATCAGATATGGCTCAAGCACATCCTCGATGGTATGCCGCTCTTCGCTGATGGCCGCCGCGAGACTGTCCACCCCCACCGGGCCACCATCGAACTTCTCGATCATGGTCAATAACAGGCGTCGGTCCTGATGGTCGAAACCACGCTCATCGACATCCAGCAGGTTCAACGCCAGGTCGGCAATCGGCTTGGTGATGTGCCCCTTAGCCCGCACTTCCGCGAAATCCCGCACCCGGCGCAGCAAACGGTTGGCGATCCGCGGCGTACCGCGGGCCCGGCGAGCGATTTCGAACGCGCCTTCCGGGTCCAGCGGCAAGCCGAGAATCCCGGCCGAGCGACCGACAATAGTGGCCAGATCCGCAGTGCTATAGAACTCCAGACGCTGAACGATACCAAAGCGGTCACGCAACGGGTTGGTCAGCATCCCGGCGCGAGTGGTGGCACCGACCAGGGTGAACGGCGGCAGGTCGAGTTTGATCGAACGCGCCGCCGGCCCTTCGCCGATCATGATGTCGAGCTGGAAGTCTTCCATGGCCGGGTACAACACTTCCTCGACGATGGGCGACAGCCGATGGATCTCATCGATGAACAGCACGTCATGGGGTTCAAGATTGGTCAACAGCGCCGCCAGGTCACCCGGACGCTCAAGTACCGGACCCGAGGTGCTTTTGATCGACACGCCCATTTCCTGGGCGATGATGTTGGCCAGGGTGGTTTTACCCAGACCCGGCGGGCCGAAGATCAGCGTGTGATCGAGCGATTCGTTGCGCCCACGGGCGGCCTGGATAAACAGCTCCATTTGCTCGCGAACGGTCGGTTGGCCGATGTACTCGGCCAGGCTGACGGGACGAATCGCCCGGTCCTGGACTTCCTCGCGGTCACGGGGGCCACCCGTGGCGGCGATCAGACGATCAGCTTCAATCACTTAAATCATTCCCTTCAGGGCGCGACGAATCAGGTCTTCACTGCTCAAACCTTTCTCCTTGATGGCAGAAATCGCCTTGCTGGCCTCCTGCGGCTTGTAGCCAAGGGAAATCAGCGCGCTCACCGCATCGTTTTCGGCGGTGACCACCGGCATCGGTGCATCCGGCTGGTTCGGTACCAGTGCGAACATGCTTGGCACGGTTTCCCAGGCCTTGAAGCGATCCTTGAGCTCCACCAGCAAACGCTCGGCAGTCTTCTTGCCGACGCCCGGCACCTTGGTCAGCGCTGAAGTGTCCTGCGCTTGCACGCAGCGCACCAATTCATCGACTTCAAGGCTCGACATCAAGGCCAACGCCAGCTTGGGGCCCACGCCATTGAGGCGGATCAGCTCACGAAAAAAATCGCGATCACGCTTGCCAATGAAACCGTAGAGCAATTGGGCGTCTTCGCGCACGACCAAATGGGTGTGCAAGGCGATCGTCTCTCCGACCGACGGCAGTCGATAAAGCGTGGTCATCGGCACTTCCAGCTCATAGCCCAGGCCGTTTACATCCAGAATCAGGTGCGGCGGCTGTTTCTCAGCCAAGGTGCCGCGCAAACGTCCAATCACGTTTCAAATCCTTAAGCGTTGGCCAGATCTGGCTTACGGGTAACAAAGTGAGCGTGATCGCCGACAGGACAGGCGCAAAACGCTCAACGGACAAAATGAGTGGGCTGATGCTATCAGATCAGAGGCGAAGGCGACCGCCGCGACTGCGAGCCGTGCCCAGACCATGAGGTAACAGACTGGAGCGGGTGTGGGCATGACAAATGGCGATTGCCAGGGCGTCCGAGGCATCGATTTGCGGTTTGCTGGTCAGTTTCAGCATGTGCATGACCATCATCTGCACCTGCTCTTTATTCGCCGAACCGGTCCCGGTTACCGCCTGCTTGACCTGGGTTGCGGTGTATTCGGCGATTTCCAGGCTTTCTTCGGCACCGGCGACGATGGCGGCGCCGCGAGCCTGGCCGAGCTTCAGGGCCGAGTCAGCATTGCGGGCCATAAAGACCTTTTCGATCCCCATGGTGACCGGACCGTAGGTCTGAATGACTTCGCGCACACCGCGATAAACAATTTGCAACCGTTCATGT
Organism: Pseudomonas sp. GW821-FHT02H09; assembly: GCF_059421425.1. Taxonomy (NCBI): domain Bacteria; kingdom Pseudomonadati; phylum Pseudomonadota; class Gammaproteobacteria; order Pseudomonadales; family Pseudomonadaceae; genus Pseudomonas; species Pseudomonas sp. GW821-FHT02H09. The sequence continues at coordinate 114,754 of NZ_JBWKVA010000022.1, read as the reverse complement.
AACTCGCCGCTGCCGGTACGAATACAGCCCGAGGCCACGTACACGCAGCCACGGCCGGTATCGCGTACCACGCCATAACCGGTAATGCGTGAACCGGGGTCGATACCAAGAATTAAAGTCATAACGCCTGCGGGTTTAGAGAATGAGGCCGGCATGGAACAGGCAGCGTCGGCGAGACATAACGGGAGACCGACACCTGAGCTGCAGGAGCCTGGCTTGCCAGCGATGGCAATCTGAAGACCGGCGCAAGGCTCAAGGGCCTCATCGCTGGCAAGCCAGGCTTCCTGCAGTGACGGGGTCGATCAGCCGAGCTGCTGGGCCACCGATTCCGGGATATCTGCGTTGGAGTACACGTTCTGCACGTCATCCAGGTCTTCAAGCATATCGATCAGCTTGAGGACTTTTTCGGCACCTTCCAGGTCCAGTTCGGCGCTGGTGGTCGGCGACATCACGATTTCCGCGTCATTACCTTTGAAACCGGCCGCTTCCAGGGCATTACGCACGGAGTAGAAACCGGCGAACGAGGTGAACACGTCAATCGAGCCGTCCTCGTTGGTGACCACGTCATCAGCGTCGGCTTCCATGGCTGCTTCCATGAGCGCATCTTCATCAATGCCTGGCGCAAAGGAAATCTGCCCCTTGCGTTCGAACAGATAAGCCACCGAACCGTCGGTCCCCAGGTTGCCGCCGCATTTGCTGAACGCATGGCGTACAGCCGCTGCGGTACGATTACGGTTGTCGGTCATGCACTCGACCATCACCGCTACGCCGCCCGGGCCATAGCCTTCGTAGCTCAGCTCGACCATGTCATCGGTGTCGGCAGCGCCAGCACCACGGGCAACCGCGCGGTCGATAATGTCACGGCTCATATTCGCACCAAGGGCCTTGTCCAGCGCCAGACGCAGACGCGGGTTGGAACCCGGGTCACCGCCACCCTGACGGGCCGCGACAGTCAGTTCACGAATCCACTTGGTGAAAATCTTGCCCTTCTTGGCATCCTGACGTTCTTTGCGGTGCTTGATGTTCGCCCACTTGGAATGACCTGCCATAACTCGCTCCGAATTCTCTTTAAAACAATGCCCGCACGCCCATGAAGGCGAGCGGGCAACACAATCTGGACCTGACACAAAGGCGCATCGATCGATACGCCTTTGTGGTCGATCTTACTCAGCCTTAGGCTGTTCGCGCAGACGGATGTGCAGTTCGCGCAATGCCTTGGCATCCACCAGACCTGGTGCCTGAGTCATGACACAGGCAGCACTCTGGGTTTTCGGGAAGGCGATCACTTCACGGATCGACTGGGCGCCAGTCATCAGCATCACCAGACGGTCCAGACCAAAAGCCAGACCACCGTGGGGTGGTGCGCCGTACTTCAGGGCGTCGAGCAGGAAGCCGAATTTCTCTTCCTGTTCCGCTTCGCTGATACCCAACAGACGGAATACCGATTGCTGCATTTCCTTGCGGTGGATACGGATCGAACCGCCACCCAGCTCGGTGCCGTTCAGCACCATGTCGTAGGCACGGGACAGCGCGGTCGCAGGGTTGGCTTCAAGCTCCTCTGGCGTGCACTTCGGCGCGGTGAACGGGTGGTGCAATGCGGTGAAGCTGCCGTCGTCGTTCTCTTCGAACATCGGGAAGTCGACGACCCACATCGGTGCCCACTCGCAGGTCAGCAGGTTCAGGTCATGACCGACCTTGATCCGCAGCGCGCCCAGGGCTTCGCTGACGATCTTGGCCTTGTCGGCACCGAAGAACACGATGTCGCCATCGACCGCGCCAACGCGATCAAGGATCACATTGAGGTTGGCTTCAGGGATGTTCTTGACGATTGGCGACTGCAAGCCTTCGACGCCTTTGGCGCGTTCGTTGACCTTGATGTACGCCAGGCCCTTGGCACCGTAGATGCCGACGAACTTGGTGTAGTCGTCGATCTTGCTGCGCGGCATGCTCGCCCCGCCCGGAACGCGCAGAGCGGCGATACGGCTTTTCGGATCGTTGGCCGGGCCACTGAAGACCTTGAAATCGACTTCCTTAAGCTGGTCGGCAACGTCAACCAGTTCCAGCGGGTTACGCAGGTCCGGCTTGTCGGAACCGTAACGACGCATGGCCTCGTCCCAGGTCATGTGCGGGAACTCACCGAATTCCAGACCCAGCACTTCCTTGAACAGGTTGCGGATCATGCCTTCGGTCAGGCCGATGATGTCGGCTTCGTTGAGGAAGCTGGTTTCGATGTCGATCTGGGTGAATTCCGGCTGACGGTCGGCACGCAGGTCTTCGTCACGGAAACACTTGGCGATCTGGTAGTAACGATCGAAGCCGGCAACCATCAGCAGTTGCTTGAACAGCTGCGGCGATTGCGGCAAGGCGAAGAAGCTACCTGCGTGAGTACGGCTCGGCACCAGATAGTCACGTGCGCCTTCTGGCGTGGCACGGGTCAGGATCGGCGTCTCGACGTCAAGGAAGCCATTCTCGTCCAGGTAGCGACGGATACTGGTGGTCATGCGCGAACGCAGACGCAGCTTCTCGGCCATTTCCGGACGACGCAGGTCGATGAAGCGATAACGCAGGCGGGTTTCTTCGCCAACGTCAGAGTATTCGTTGAGCGGGAACGGCGGGGTTTCCGCTTCGTTCAGCACTTCCAGCTCGTAGCCCAGTATTTCGATAGCACCGGAAGCCATGTTGGCGTTGCCGGCACCAGCCGGACGCAGACGCACCTTACCGGTGATTTTGACTACGTACTCACTGCGCACACGGTCGGCGGCGGCGAAGGTTTCGGCGCGATCCGGATCGAACACCACCTGGGCCAGACCTTCACGATCACGAATATCGAGGAAAATCACCCCGCCGTGGTCACGACGACGGTGGACCCATCCGCAAAGGGTAACTTCCTGACCTTCCAGGCTTTCGTTCAGTTGGCCGCAATAATGGCTGCGCATCATGGTAGTGGTTTCACTTCTCGTAATTCGAAATTCGATTGGAGGTCTTGCCGCACCACCGCACTTCAATAAGGTGCCTGTGATGCAAGAGCTCGCGCGTGTCGTTCAACTTAGTCAGCTTTGTCGCCGCCGGCCAGATTCTTCTTCGAACCTGTCTTGAAGTCAGTCTCGTACCAGCCGGTACCGCTGAGGCGGAACCCGGGCATGGACAGCATTTTTTTCAGTTCAGGCGCCTGGCAGGCAGGGCAGTCGACCAGCGGCGCCGCGCTGATCTTTTGAATGGCTTCCAGTTGATGACCGCAGGAAGCACATTGATAGTCGTACATCGGCATGGAGTTGTCTCGGCAATCAATTCTACAGCCCGCGCCCGCACGAATAGCCCGGGCTACGCAGCAAAGGGCGCGATTATATCCATTAAATCGAGCCTGTGCAGCCGTATGACTGCACAGGTTGGCGTTCATCCCTATAGAGCTGCTGGCAACGCCTGCTGCTCAAGCTATGCGGCCACCGCGCCAGAGCGCTTGTGGCCATCTGCCATGATCCAGCAACGAGCGCAGCATCCACGCGGTCTTTTCATCGACCTGCATACGCTGGGTCAGCAGATCCGCCGTCGGCTCATCACTGACTTTATCAAGCAACGGGAAGATCCCGGGGTTGGAAAACCAGGAGCCCGAATTCGCTCGGCAAGCGCCGTGACCTCCGAACGCCAGGACGACGACCGATTTCAGCTGCCGGTGAAAAAACTGCGGGCAGCCTGAAAATCCTGATCACCCGTCTAGAACGAGCCTCTACAAGACAAACGGGCGCAACAACTTCCAGGCCGGCGATCAACGGGCACATTTGGCGGCAGCGCCTGATTTGAGAAGGGCCCGGCTTTGCTGTTAAATAGGGATGTGTCGCTGAAGTCCATTTCTCTGACTGCAGCGCATAGGCTGATGCCGCGTACGTGTCCAGCGCCTCATATTGTTCAGAAGCGAACGTTCGCAATCAGCTCTTCCTTGTGATCCGTCTTAACGTGAGTTAATCAAAATGTTGAAAATCGTCCATCTGCTAACGGGCGCCGCAGCCCTGCTGCTGTCCTTTATCCCTAGCCTGCGATCCGAAGCCGTACCTTACCTGCAACAACCCGATGCGCTTTATCTGGCGTTTTTCGGCTTGCTCAACCTGACCCTCGCTCCAGTTATTCCTTACTGGAACAAAGGCCCCCGTTATCAACTGCAAAATCTGGTCAGCGCTCTGCTGGTGCTTGCTGTCGTCCTGCAAACCCTTACGCTGCTCGCTCCTCTGCCAGTAATTGGTGGCCAACCGGCCATCCTGGTCAGCCTTCTGACTGCACTGATCGCCGTTCTCCTGCACCTGGCCATCAGTTTCTATACTCCGTCGCCAGCAGCTGCCCCACAAAGTTACGACATGACCAATCGCGATACCGGTACCGTCAAGTGGTTCAACACCTCTAAAGGCTTCGGTTTTATTTCCCGCGACTCTGGTGATGATATTTTCGTGCACTTCCGTGCTATACGGGGTGAAGGGCATCGCGTCCTGGTCGAAGGCCAGCGCGTGGAGTTCTCCGTCATGAACCGTGATAAAGGCCTGCAAGCTGAAGACGTGATCGCTGCTTTGCCACGCCGCTGATTTCAGCCCCCTATCCCTGCAAAAAAAGAAAACCGCGAGCAGCCAGGCTGCTCGCGGTTTTTTAATGGCTGCCTGTTGAGGCATCCAAAGCAATCAATAATGCGGCGGCGGAGCGTCTTCCTCGAAAGACTCGAACTGCCCGGCCATTTCTTCCTGGCGTTTGAGCAGCGCGGCCATCTGCAATTGCAAACGCTCGACCACCCGTTGCTGTGTGGCGAGCACATCGCTCAACTGTTGAATCGTGTCATCCTGAAAAGCCTGCCGACTTTCCAACTCGGTAATTCTCGCTTCAGAGCTCATTGCTCAGCCCTCCAGAAACTGAAAATCATCAGTCAACACCAATCGCAGCCGCTCGCGAACAGCTAATACCTGCTCTGCACTGTAAGGTTTTGCCGGATGTTTACTCCAGACCGGTGCCGGCCATGCGGCATCTTCACGCTTACGCACAACAACGTGCATGTGCAGTTGACTGACCACATTACCCAAGGTCGCAACATTCAACTTGTCCGCATCGAACGAGTCCTTGAGCATTTCTGCCAATGCCGTGGTTTCTTGCCATAGCTGCTGTTGATCCGCCGCATCCAACTGAAACAACTCACTGATATCCTCGCGACGCGGTACCAGGATGAACCAGGGGTAATTCGAATCGTTGGACAACAGCAACCGACACAAGGGGAAGTCCCCGATCGGTACCGTGTCTTGTTGAAGTCGTGGATCTAAAGCGAACACCGCGCGCACTCCCGCTCAGTTCATCAGTTTTCAGCTTAGCGCCCAACTCAATCGGCTGCTCGCCAAGCGACAGAACAGCAGCATACCTGCGATTGGCACGCCCTTCACGGCGAACAACCGCCCTTGCGCAAACAGCAATCTCCCCGTCCAGCCCAAGGACGCCCCAACATGGAACATTTCTCGCCCAATCGCCCAATCAAGGATCAATGAATAGCGGCACGTCAAAAAATGACCACCAGAAGCCGGGGGCGCCACTTTGCATCTGTCGTCCCCCCTGTATTAATCTCGCCCACCCTGATGAAGTTTTGCACCAAAACCGTACAATACGTCTACGCTGAGTGCGTCGAACATCCGCCGTTTACTCACTCAGAGTGTGGACCGGTAACATTTTTGGTTGCCGCGCTATTTTCATTGGGTACAACACGAGGAAAATAGCGCCGTCAAGCTCAAACAAAGCAATCTTGAAACCCCGGTTTCATGAGGCTTCTGTAGCTCCATCCGAGGTAGTAGAAAAAATCGGTAGCAGAAAACGTGTTTGTGCACGGTTGTTGCATTCACACCCACATCGTCGAAAAGGTGCCTGCTGGAAGTGGTACTTTCAGACAAATAATAATAGTGGCAAGGTCGCCCATGAAGATTTCACTGCCTGGACATAGAACCATTTTACCTATGCTCCGGCCTTTGAAGGCAGTACTGAAGTTGTCAGTCCGGATACAGTGGGACTACAGATATGCGACATCGACCGAGCATTTTGCGACACGCTCGTGAAGAAGCCAAAAGGATAGATACGTAAGTATCGCCAACATTGTCAGCGTGATATAAGTTTGCGCCGACACAAAAAGAAAGAGCCGCCCGGATAATAGAACAGGCGGGACGGCAGTACTCTTCTAAAAACCAAAGGAGCAAATCACGATGCGCGTGATGAAGTGGAGCATGATCGCACTGGCTGTTTCAGCAGGCACCTCGCAGTTCGCAATCGCGTCCTCCCAGGACGACGCCAAGGGCTTTGTTGAAGACAGCAGCCTGAAAGCCAAGACTCGTATGGAGTACATGAACCGCGATTACAAGCACGGCGCTAGCAACCCAACGTCGGGAACTAGTGGCTATCGTCAGGACACGGGTGTCAGCGAACTGCTGACCTACGAGTCCGGCTTCACTCAAGGCACCATCGGCGTCGGTGTTGACGCTATGGCTATGGGCTCCGCCAAACTTGACGGCGGCGCAGGTCGCGCAGGCAACGGCCTGTTCGCGGTAGGTAGCGACCGCAGCGAGCAAAAAACCCAGTCCAAGACTGGCGCTGCAGTCAAGTTCCGTATCTCCGACACCACCTTGAAATACGGCCGTCAATTCGTTGCCAGCCCAGTATTCGCTACCGATGACAGCCGTCTGCTGCCAGAAGTTGCCGAAGGTACTTTGATCACCAGCAAAGAGATCAAAGGCCTTGAGTTGAGCGCAGGTCGTTTCACCGCCCTGAGCAAGCAAACCGGCATGGGCAAGGACAGCATCGGCGGTGTTGCGGATGCTAACGGCAATGGCGGCAGAGGCCTGACTGCTGCCAACATCTTCGGCGCAAGCTATGCCTTCACCGATAACTTCACCGGTGCGCTGGCTGCATCCAAGGTTGATGAATACTTCAAGAAGCAGTACATCAACCTGAACTACACCCTGCCAATCGCAGAAAGCCAGTCCCTGAACTTCGACTTCAACGGTTATAAAACCGAAGGCGACAAGCGCGGCGACCAGGTTGACATGATCGGCGACGGCACCAAAGGCGTAGACAACAAACTGTGGAGCCTGGCAGCTGCCTATACCCTCGGCGCTCACAAGTTCACCATCGCTCACCAACGCTCCAGCGGTGACAATGGTTACTACTACGGTGTCGATGGTAACAGCACAATCTTCGTAGCCAACTCCATTCAGATCTCCGACTTCGTGGGCCGTGACGAACGCTCCTGGCAAGCTCGCTACGACCTGAACATGGCGACCTACGGCGTTCCTGGCCTGAGCTTCATGACCCGTTACGTCAAAGGTGACAACATCACCACCAACGGTCTGGGTGAAGGCAAAGAGTACGAGTGGAACGTCGAGTCCAAGTATGTATTGCAAGAAGGCCCGGCCAAAGACCTGTCCTTCCGTGTGCGCTTCGCTAACTACCACAACAACGAGGCTTTCCGTGGTTACAGCGACAACCTCTACGACACCCGTCTGATTGTTGAGTACCCGCTGAGCATCCTGTAACACCTGCAACACAGCAATTTAGAGCCCGGCTCTACTGAAAAGCCGCTCACCTGATTCAGGTGAGCGGCTTTTTTATTGCGACATTGCGGTTCTGTTCGCTGCAACTACATAGCAAGCTAGCTAAGTATAAAACAGCCACCCAAGTATCTTCCTCTGCCGAACAAACCATTTGCTCGCACTTCATGCCCGGTGTTAGCGGAAGTGTTTTGCGCTGGAAGAATGATTACCGGAGGGGTAAAACGCTCAAGGGGCTGATCGCCCCTTGAGTTCAACACTGATACTTGACCGAACAGCCAAGTCATAACAAGCGACGTTACCGCGCAGCTACTTCCTGAACCACACGCATCATTCGCTGGGGGAACGGAACATTAATACCTGCCGCCTTCAGGCGATCACGGGACTGTTCATTGAAGTGGAACAGCACATCCCAGTAATCCGCGGTTTTCACCCAGACACGCAAAGAAACGGTGATCGAGCTGTCGCCCAGCGTCGATACCACAGCCACTGGCGCCGGATCGGTCAGCACTCGCCCGTCATTGGCCAGTTCAAGCAAAACCTCACGAGCCTTCTGCAAGTCGGCTTCGTAATCAACACCTACATCAAGCACGACCTTACGGGTCGGCTGACGGTTGTAGTTGGTGATGATGCCATTGGACAGGTTGCCGTTGGGTACGATGACGGTCTTGTTGTCACCGGTGCGCAACACGGTATGGAAGATCTGAATGCTGTCGACTGTGCCGCTGATGCCCTGCGCTTCGATCCAGTCGCCAATACGGAAGGGACGGAACAGCAGAATCAGCACGCCGCCGGCGAAGTTCGCCAGGCTGCCCTGCAATGCCAAACCAATCGCCAGGCCCGCCGCGCCGATCGCCGCGACGAACGAGGTGGTTTCGATACCAATCATCGAGGCCACGCTGACGATCAGCAGTACCTTGAGAATGATGTTCGCCAGGCTGCTCATAAAACCCTGCAAGGCCTGATCGGCATTGCGCAAGGCCAGCAGCTTGCTGACTTTATGGGTCAGTTTGTTAATCAACCACCAACCGATCGCCAGTGTGATGGCCGCCAGCAGCACCCGGCTACCGTATTCCATGATCATCGGAACCCAGGCTTGGGACGCCCTGACCAGGTGGTCCACTTCCGCATTCAAGTCCATCTATCTCTCCTGATTACCGGGTCCCCGGCTCGCAATACTAATCGGCAGAACGACCAAGATCTCTTGAGCTCAATCGTTTCTGCCCTTCCACGGGCCTCGGACGCCGATAACGCCAGGAGGTTCCCGAAACACTGATCAGTCGCGGAAATTGTTGAACTGCAGCGGCATACCGAACTCCTTGGCACGCAGTGCGGCAATCGCTTCCTGCAAGTCGTCACGCTTCTTGCCGGTGATACGCACCTGCTCACCTTGAATGGCCGCCTGAACCTTGAGCTTGGCGTCCTTGACATGAGCGACGATTTTCTTCGCCATCTCCTTATCAATACCTTCCTTGAGGGTCGCTTCCTGTTTCATCAATTTGCCGGAAGCGTAAGCGTCCTTGAGCTCGAGGCACTGCACATCGATCTTGCGCTTGACCAGCGCCAACTTGAGGATTTCGATCATTGCTTCCAACTGAAAGTCAGCTTCAGCGGTCATGTTGACGACCAGATCTTTTTCCTTGAACTCAAAGCTGCCTTTGCCTTTCAAGTCATAGCGACGGTCGAGCTCCTTGACAGCGTTCTCGACCGCGTTGGTAACTTCGTGTTTGTCCAGTTCGGATACCACGTCGAACGACGGCATGTAATTTCTCCAATGTCAAAAGGGCGCCGCTCAATATAGATGGAGTACGCCAGGCTTGCGGTTAAAGTGCCGGCTCATTATAACGGGTCTTTCCTCTCCTTCACTGCGAGCCTCGCATGCGTGTGCCAAACAGAGCAAAAAGCTGATGTCGACCACCTGGCACGTTCTCGGCGCAGGCAGCCTCGGCACCTTGTGGGCTACACGCCTGGCCCGGGCCGGCTTGCCAGTCAGACTGATTCTGCGCGATCAGGCACGCTTGCAGGCCTACCGGGCAACAGGCGGGCTCACGCTGGTGGAGCAAGGTGAAGCACAGTTCTACGAGATCCCCGGTGAAACCGTCGACAGTGGCGAGCCTATCACCCGATTGCTCGTAGCCTGCAAGGCTTACGACGCCGAAAAAGCCGTCGCGCAACTGTCGCCCCGCCTGACTCCCGATGCCGAACTGATTCTGTTACAGAACGGTCTGGGCAGTCAGGACGCGGTCGCGGCGCGGGTCCCGCAGGCGCGTTGCATTTTTGCTTCCAGTACCGAAGGTGCGTTTCGCGATGGCGATTGGCGTGTGGTATTCGCCGGCCACGGTTATACATGGCTCGGTGATGCCGGCCACCCTACCCCGCCAATCTGGCTGGATGATCTGAGCGCGGGCGGCATCCCCCATGAGTGGAGCGCGGATATCCTCACTCGGCTATGGCGAAAACTGGCGCTCAATTGCGCCATCAACCCGCTGACCGTGTTGCACGACTGCCGTAACGGTGGATTGCTGCAACATCACTGCGAGGTCGCCACCCTCTGCGCCGAGCTGACTGAACTACTGGAGCGTTGCGGCCAGCCGGCAGCAGCGCAAGATCTGCAACACGAAGTCGAGCGAGTCATTCAGGCGACTGCGGCCAATTACTCGTCGATGTATCAGGACGTCGCCAACGGCCGCAGGACCGAGATCAGCTACCTGCTGGGTCATGCCTGCAATGTTGCGTCTCGACATCAGCTGACCCTGCCCCACCTCAATCAGGTACAACAGCGGCTGATCGAGCACCTGCGCACGCGCGGATTGCCCAGCGACTGAGCAGCGGCTACGCTGCCCACTTGTTCCTCTTCAGTGACAACCTCAATGCCATTGCGCCAGCGCCTTGAAAACCTTCCGGTCGGCCAGAAACTGTTCGCGGCCCTGCTGGTTCTGCTAATCACCGTGCTACTGGTCGCCAACCTGACGTTTATCAGCGCCGCGTACTGGATCTCTCAGGAAAGCATGGCACCACAGGCCTTGCAGACCATAGGTCGATTGATCTCCAATCCGAGCCTGGCCGCGCAGGCGCTGGACTCGCCACAAAGCGCCGAAAATCTGCTCAATGAGCTCAACAGCTATTCGCCATTACGCGCTGCCGCGCTCTACGACAGCAAAGGCGCACGTCTGGCGCAGTTGCAACACGGCGAACGGCTCAAACTGCCAGAGCGTTATCGGCATATTGAAGCCTGGCAAGTGACCGAGTTTCGCAGCAATCAGCTGATCACCCTGCCCCGCCCCGGCCAGCCGCCAGGACATTTGCTCTTGGTGGCCAGCAGCGAACTGCCGATGGCGTTCTACACAGGCACCCTGACTGCCAGTCTTGGGATTCTGATCTTCAGTGTGCTGCTGTGGCTGGTGATCGCCCAGCAAATCAAGCGCCTGATCACCCAGCCGATCCACCAACTCGAAGAGCTGTCCCGACAAGTGACCCGCGAGGAGAACTACGCCTTGCGCGCCGCTCGCGGTAATCACGATGAAATCGGCAGCCTCGCCGAAGCCTTCAACACCATGCTTTCGCGGATCGAAGCCCGTGAGCAACAGCTCAAACGTGCACGGGACGATTCCCAGGCAGCATATGACCAGGCCCAGGGACTTGCCGAAGAGACCCGTCACACCAATCGCAAGCTGGAACTGGAAGTCCAGGTTCGGAGCAAGATCGAGAAGAAACTCACTGGTTTCCAAAACTACCTCAACAGCATCATCGACTCGATGCCCTCGGCGCTGATCGCGCTGGACGAACAGCTCTACGTGACCCAATGGAATCAGGAGGCCAGCGCCCTTTCCGGAACCCGTCTGGACGAAGCCCTGAATCAACCGATCTTCCTTGCGTTCGAGCCGCTAAAACCGTTCCTGCCACAACTCAAGGAAACAGTGGAACAGCACACCGTGGCCAAAATCGAGCGCGTCACCTGGGTCAAGGACGATGAAGCCAGGCACTACGCCCTGACCTTCTACCCGTTGATGGGCGGTGCCGGACGCGGGGTAGTTATCCGGATCGATGACATCACCCAGCGTCTGTCTCTGGAAGAAATGATGGTGCAATCGGAGAAGATGCTCTCGGTCGGAGGCCTCGCCGCCGGCATGGCCCACGAGATCAACAACCCTCTGGGGGCGATCCTGCACAATGTTCAGAACATTCGCCGTCGTTTGTCGTCGGACTTGCCGAAGAACCTCGAACAAGCCGAGCAGATCGGCATCCAGCTGGAGACAGTCAACCGCTATCTGCAAAGCCGTGAGGTGCCACAGTTACTCGACGGCATCCAGCAAGCCGGAGCACGCGCAGCGAAAATCGTGACGCACATGCTCAGTTTCAGCCGCCGTAGCAACCGCCAGTTGGCTCCATGCGATCTGCCGGCGTTGATCGACCAAGCGGTGGAAATTGCCAGCAACGACTTCGATCTGACCATCGGTTTCGACTTCAAGGGCCAAGCCATCGTTCGCCAGTTCGACCCGCAGATGGGCCCGGTTCCGGGCACCGCCAACGAGCTGGAGCAAGTGCTGCTCAACCTGCTGAAAAACGCTGCGCAGGCCATTCACCAGCGTGAAGACGATAGAGAACCAGGGCGGATCACTTTGCGCACCCGCTTGAATCCGCCCTGGGCGGAAATTCAGGTTGAAGACAACGGCATAGGCATGAGTGAAAACGTGCGCAAGCGCACCTTCGAACCGTTTTTCACCACCAAGGAAATCGGCCAGGGCACCGGGCTTGGGCTGTCGGTTTCCTACTTCATCATCACCAACAACCACAAGGGTCAGATGGAAGTACAGTCGACCCTGGGCCAAGGCACCTGTGTCACCTTGCGCCTGCCATTGGCGGGCACCCAGCTCGCCTCCCACGAACTCAGTCAACTGGAGAGGTGAGCATGGGTTTTCGCTTGTCGAAGATTTACACACGCACTGGCGACAAAGGTGAAACCGGTCTGGGCGACGGACGTCGGGTGCCCAAGGACCATCCGCGAGTCGAGGCCATTGGCGAAGTCGATACCTTGAACAGCCAGCTGGGATTGTTGTTGGCCGGACTGGCCGAGCAAAGCCGCGAGTGTCAAGGATTGACCGAGGTGATTGAAGTCCTGGCGCCCTGCCAGCATCGCTTGTTCGACCTGGGTGGCGAGTTGGCGATGCCAGTGTATCAGGCACTCAATTCAGGTGAAGTCGAGCGCCTGGAGGCGGCAATCGATCGCTGGAATGAAGAGCTGGGGCCGCTGAAGAATTTCATTCTGCCCGGCGGCTCGGCGTTGATCGCACAAGCGCATATGTGCCGCAGCCTGGCCCGCAGTACCGAGCGACGTTGCCAGCATTTGAACGCCGTCGAACCGCTGACCGGGGTTGGCCTGGCGTATGTCAATCGGCTGTCGGACTTGCTGTTTGTTGCCGCTCGTTTGATCGCTAAACGTCAGGGTGTTGCCGAGATTCTTTGGGAGGCGGCGGCGAAGCCTGAGGTTTAGTCAGGGGGGCATGTGTCGCCTGTGACGCCGCAATCGCGAGCAAACGGAACGCCGCCCGGCTGCTCCTACAGTACAGGTGATCGCGTACCCTAGATGTAGGAGCGAGCTTGCTCGCGATGAGGCCAGTGGCTACACCACAGAATCAAGCCTCAGGCCAGAACGCCCGAATCCCCGCCACGCCCTGCGCACCGCTTTCCCAGGCGCGTTGGCGTTCGGCCGGGCCGACACCACCGAGCAAAAACACCGGCCTGTTGAAGCCTCTGATCAACTGTGCCGCCAGATCCCAACCCAACGGCTGCCCATCCGGGTGAGTCTGAGTAGGCTGAACCGGCGACAGCGTGACGAAGTCCACGCCCATCTGTTCAGCCAAGGCCAGCTCCTCGGCATTGTGGCAAGAAGCCGCCAGCCAGCGCGACGCGGGCAATGGTCGACCGGCGCTGGCGTACTTGCGCAATTGTGCCGACGTCACGTGCCAACCTGCGGACGGGAAGTCTCCCAGCCACTCGAACGGACCCTTGAGCATCAATTGCGCCTTGCCCGCACACAGACCCGCCGCATCCACCGCCAGGTCGCGGTACTGTGGGTCATAGCCGTTTGGCGCACGCAGCTGAATCAGTTTGATGCCACCGGCGATGGCTTTCTGTATGCCCCGTAGCAAGGCCGGGGTTTCCAGACCGTCAGGGGTGATCAAGTATTCCCCCGGCAAACGGGCCGCCGCGACAATCGGCTGGTTGGCAGCCGGAAACTCATAGCCCGTCAAATCCCGGGCAGCCACCCAGGCCAAGGGTTGCCCCTCGGCGCCATGAGGTTCGCCGGTAAAGCTTGAGACTTCCCAGACATCCAGCAATACCTGCTTGTCCGGGTAGTCATGTTGCACTTTGATCAACGGTCGAGCCGCGCTGACCACAATGCCCAACTCTTCCTGCAGCTCGCGGGCAAGCGCCGTCTCCACCGCTTCTTCCGCCTCGACCTTGCCGCCGGGAAACTCCCAAAGGCCACCCTGATGCTGAGTGTCGGCACGTCGGGCGATGAGAATCTTGCCGTTGCTATCACGGATAACGGCCGCAGCCACATGTACTCGCTTCACCGTACTACTTCCTCTAAACCGGCCTTCTGCCAGGCCTTGAAGGCTGGCCATTGGTAAATCGTTTCGACATACGCCGCATCGACCGCCGGCAAGGCCACCCGGTAGGTGCGCAAACGCACGGCAATCGGCGCAAAGAATGCGTCCGCCAGGCTGACCCGACCAAACAGGAAAGGCCCGGGCTCGGTAGCGGCCGCGCGGCATTCAGCCCACAGCGCCAGCATGCGTTCGATATCGGCCTGCGCTTCAGGTGGCATCGGCGACAGTGGAGCATCGTGGCTCAGGTCGAACGGCATATTGCCGCGCATCCCGAAGAAACCACTGTGCATTTGCGCGCAAGCGGATCGCGCCTGGGCACGGGCGGCGATGTCACGCGGCCACAAATCGACCTCTGGAAAGCGCTCGACCAGGTATTCGGCAATCGCCAGCGAGTCGGCAATGGTGCCGTGCTCGGTTTTCAGTAGAGGGACTTTGCCGGTAGGCGAATGCTTGAGGAGCAACTGACGGGTGTCAGGCTGGTTCAGTTTGATCAGTTCTTCGGTGTAAGTAGTGCCGGTCAGTTCAAGCGCCAACGCACCACGCAAGGACCAGGAAGAATAGAGTTTGTCGCCGATGATCAGGTGGAAGCTCATGTTCAGACACCTTCAATGAGGAGAATCGCGGGACTCCCTTGTAGGAGCGAGCTTGCTCGCGATGGACTCAAGGGCGGCGTGTTTACTCAGAAAACACGCGTTATCGTTAACGTCCATCGCGAGCAAGCTCGCTCCTACAAGGGGAACGGGGTACTGGCGAAATCGTAATTACGTACGGTATTCGGCGTTGATTTTCACGTATTCGTGGGACAGGTCGGTGGTCCAGATCGTTTCACTGCAATCCCCGCGGCCCAGTTCGATGCGAATGGTGATCTCTTCCTGCTGCATTACCGCCGCGCCTTGCGCTTCGGTGTAAGTCGCTGCGCGCGCACCGTGGCTGGCGATGCAGACTGAACCCAGAAACACGTCGATCTTGCTCACGTCCAGATCCGGTACACCAGCACGGCCGACGGCAGCAAGAATACGACCCCAGTTCGGATCGGAAGCGAACAACGCGGTCTTGATCAGCGGCGAGTGAGCCACGGTGTAACCGACGTCCAGGCATTCCTGATGATTAGCGCCGCCGTTTACCTCAACCGTGACGAACTTGGTCGCGCCCTCGCCGTCACGGACGATGGCCTGAGCCACCTCCATGCAGACTTCGAACACCGCCTGCTTGAGTGCCGCGAACAGCGGACCGCTGGCCTCGGTAATTTGCGGCAGATCAGCCTTGCCAGTGGCAATCAGCATGCAGCAATCGTTGGTCGAAGTATCGCCATCGATAGTGATGCGGTTGAACGATTTGTTGGCGCCGTCCAGCAGCAGGTTCTGCAACACATCGCGGGAGACTTTAGCGTCGGTGGCGATGTAGCCGAGCATGGTCGCCATGTTCGGGCGAATCATCCCTGCGCCTTTGCTGATGCCAGTGACAGTGACAGTCACACCGTCGTGCTGAAACTGGCGGCTCGCACCCTTTGGCAGGGTGTCGGTGGTCATGATGCCGGTGGCGGCGGCGGCCCAGTTGTCCACGGACAAATCGTCGAGGGCGGCTTGCAGGGCGCCTTCGATCTTCTCGACCGGCAGCGGCTCGCCAATCACGCCTGTGGAATACGGCAATACCAGATTGGCGTCGACACCGGTCAATTCAGCCAGTTTGGCGCAGGTACGCGCGGCAGCGGCCAGTCCTGGCTCGCCAGTACCGGCGTTGGCATTACCGGTGTTGGTCAGCAAATAACGCACCGGACCTTGCACTCGCTGCTTGGCCAGGATCACCGGAGCGGCGCAAAAGGCGTTCAGGGTGAACACGCCCGCAACCGTGGAGCCTTCAGCGCAGCGCATGACCACAACATCCTTGCGCCCCGGGCGCTTGATGCCGGCCGAAGCAATACCGAGTTCAAAACCGGCAACCGGGTGCAACGTTGGCAAAGGACCAAGACCAACAGCCATGAAAGCGCTCCTCTAATGTGATGTCAGCACTGTCGTCACGAAGGACAGTGTTTCAAATGGAAAAACGCCGCGACGGCTGATGCCGGTCGCGGCGCGGGTATTTCAGTGTCTGGCGGAAATCTTAGTTGATCTGGCCGTGACAATGTTTGAACTTCTTGCCCGAACCGCAGTAGCACAGTTCGTTGCGACCCAGCTTCTGCTCATTGCGAACCGGCGCAGCGGCAAGGGCGACATCGAGATCAACGCCCTCATCCAATGCTTCCGGATGCTCCAGCCCAGGGGCTTGGGCGTGTTCGAACTGCATGCGTTGAGCCAGGGATTCGGCTTCCTGACGCAAACGAACTTCTTCTTCGATTGGATCTTCGCGGCGAACCTGTACGTGGGACAACACACGAATGGAGTCGCGCTTGATCGAATCCAGCAGCTCGGAGAACAAGGTGAAGGACTCGCGCTTGTACTCCTGCTTCGGGTTCTTCTGTGCATAGCCGCGCAAGTGGATGCCGTGGCGCAGGTGATCCATGGTCGACAGGTGGTCTTTCCACAGGTCATCCAGCACGCGCAGAACGATTTGTTTCTCGAAGGTGCGCAGTGCTTCGGCACTCGCTTGCTCTTCTTTCTCGTTGTAAGCGGCCAGCAGTTCGGCCATCAGCTTCTCGCGCAGAGTCTCCTCGTAGAGGTGATCGTCTTCGTCGAGCCACTGCTGGATTGGCAGTTTCACACCGAAGTCACTCGACAGAGCGGCTTCAAGGCCGGCTACATCCCACTGCTCAGGCAGCGACTGCGGCGGAATGTGTGCGCTGACGGTAGCGTTGAGCACGTCTTGACGGAAGTCGGCGATGGTTTCACCGATGTTATCGGCGGCCAACAAACTGTTACGCATGTGATAGATCACTTTACGTTGTTCGTTGTTGACGTCATCGAACTCGAGCAGTTGTTTACGAATGTCGAAGTTGCGACCTTCTACCTTGCGCTGAGCCTTTTCGATAGCGTTGGTCACCATGCGGTGCTCGATTGCTTCGCCGGGCTGCATGCCCAGGGCTTTCATGAAGTTCTTCACCCGATCAGAAGCGAAGATGCGCATCAGGCTGTCTTCAAGCGACAGGTAGAAACGGCTGGAGCCAGCGTCACCCTGACGACCGGCACGACCACGCAACTGGTTGTCGATACGGCGCGATTCGTGACGCTCGGAAGCGATGACCTGCAAGCCGCCCGATTCGAGCACTTGCTGGTGACGTTTCTGCCAGTCAGCCTTGATCTGGGCGATCTGCTCAGGGGTCGGATCCTCAAGGGATGCTACTTCCACTTCCCAGTTACCGCCCAACAGGATGTCGGTACCACGACCGGCCATGTTGGTGGCGATGGTCAGTGCGCCCGGACGACCGGCCTGGGCGATGATTTCTGCTTCTTTTTCGTGGAACTTGGCGTTCAGAACCTTGTGTTCGATGCCTTCCTTCTGGAGCAGACTGGACATGTGCTCGGAAGTTTCAATGGTCGCAGTACCCACCAGCACCGGACGGCCCTGGGTCATGCATTCCTTGATGTCGGCAATGATAGCGGCGTATTTCTCGTCCGCAGTGAGGAACACCAGGTCGTTGTAGTCTTTACGCGCCAGCGGTTTGTTCGGTGGAATGACCATTACCGCCAGACCGTAGATCTGGTGGAATTCGAACGCTTCGGTGTCGGCCGTACCGGTCATGCCGGACAGTTTGTTGTACAGACGGAAGTAGTTCTGGAAGGTGGTCGAAGCCAGGGTCTGGCTTTCGGCCTGGATGTTCAGGCCTTCTTTGGCTTCGATGGCCTGGTGCAGACCTTCCGAGAGACGACGTCCCGGCATGGTACGACCGGTGTGTTCGTCGACCAGCACAACCTGACCGTCCTGAACGATGTATTCGATGTTGCGGTGGAACAGCTTGTGCGCACGCAGACCGGCATAAACGTGGGTCAGCAGGCCCAGGTTATGTGCCGAATACAGGCTCTCGCCCTCGGCCAGCAAACCAATGCGGGTCAGCATCTCTTCGATGAACTGGTGACCGGCTTCGTTCAGCTCGACCTGGCGGGTCTTCTCGTCGATGGTGTAGTGGCCAGCCTTGGTGACTTCGCCTTCCACTTCTTCGACATGCAGCTCCAGGAGCGGGATCAGCTTGTTGATCTCGATATAGAGCCTGGAGCTGTCTTCGGCCTGACCGGAAATGATCAGCGGGGTACGGGCTTCGTCGATCAGGATCGAGTCGACTTCGTCGATTACCGCAAAATTGAGCTCACGCTGGAATTTTTCTTCCATGCTGAAAGCCATGTTGTCGCGCAGGTAGTCGAAACCGAATTCGTTGTTAGTGCCGTAGGTGATGTCGGCAGCATAGGCAGCACGCTTCTCTTCCGGCGGCTGGAACGGCGTCACCACACCGACCGTCATGCCGAGGAATTCATAGAGCGGACGCATCCAGTTGGCGTCACGACGAGCCAGGTAGTCGTTCACGGTTACAACGTGCACGCCCTTGCCGGACAGCGCGTTCAGGTAAACGCCGAGTGTCGCCACCAGGGTCTTGCCTTCACCGGTACGCATTTCTGCGATCTGGCCTTCATGCAAGGTCATGCCGCCGATCAACTGCACATCGAAGTGGCGCATGCCCATGACACGCTTACCGGCTTCACGGGCAACCGCAAAGGCTTCAGGGAGGAGCTTGTCGAGGGTCTCGCCTTTGGCTATGCGGGCCTTGAACTCTTCGGTCTTGGCGCGCAATTGCTCGTCCGAAAGGGCCACCATTTGCTCTTCGAAGGCATTGACGATCTGTACCGTCTTGAGCATGCGTTTGACTTCGCGCTCGTTCTTGCTTCCAAAAAGTTTCTTTAACAAAGGCGCAAACATATCGACAGGTTCTTCCACACATAGGGATGGAGGGCGGCCCCGTGAGTCGCCCGTGCAGCCCTTATGGCCGCATGCGAACGAGTATTCTACCCGGAAACGATTGTGAGGAAAGTGGCGTTATTCCACGATGCTGGCACAGCGCTGTGACGGGGCTCACTTTAAATAGGGGCTTTTTGCTGAACTTCAACCCAATCGCGGTAGAAGTTACTCGTTGATTTAATGGGTAAACCAGCTGTAAAGCAATGGGGGACAAGCGCGTCCGGCACTTTCTGCTACCATGGCGGTTCTGTTACTTCAGGTGTCTGATCATGGCTTTTCGCCCTCTTACGGCCAGAGCACCCGCCGTCCTGCTTCGCGAAGCCAAGCCTTTAAAAGCGATATTCAGCCACGCTCAACGTTTAGCGCATTTACAGCGTTTGCTTGAAAGTCAGCTGCAACCCGCCGCTCGTGAACACTGCCATGTGGCTTCCTGGCGTGAAGGCAGTTTGTTGCTGATCGTCACCGACGGTCACTGGGCGACCCGGCTGCGCTATCAGCAAAAACGCCTGCAACGTCAGTTACAGGTGTTCGACGAATTCTCCAGCCTGACGCGCATTCTGTTCAAGGTTCAACCCCCCACTGTGCAACAAGGCGCAGCCGGCCACACCATGGACTTGTCGACAAACGCCGCCGAGACCATTCAGGCCACCGCCGACGGTATCAGCGACCCCAACCTGCGCGCCGCTCTGGAGCGTCTGGCCAGCCACGCCAAACCACGGACCAATTGCCGGTCCAACTGATTGGCTGCCTGACGCATGGCCGACTTCAACATTTGTCCGCCCGCCGTCCCCGGAAACTCACCGGCCTTGTCAGTGAAGCCCGGTTCTTCAGCCGCCTTGCCCGACGCGGCATCGGGCTCTGGCACCAGCCCTTTGCGGCTCATCAGCACTTGATAGCGCCGATTCACGATCGATCGGTTTGTCATAACGTCCGACCAACGGTGAGCCGGCGATCAGGGCGGCACGCTCGGCGTCACTCAAAGGCCCGATTCGCGATTGCGGCGCAGCCACCAGAACACGCTGGACCATCGCAGTCACCCAAACCAAACCGCACAAATCGCCTTTGATGTCGGCGGCAAACACTGCAACGCCGGCATCGCTGAAGGCTTGCGCCAGACGTTGCAGGGTCACGGTTTTCCCGTACCGGTAGCTCCGGCCACCAGCCCGTGACGGTTGGCCAGATGCATGGCCTGAGCAATTGGTTGTCCCTCAAGATCGGCACCGATAACGAGTTGCAGTGAGCCAGGCATTTTGTCACCCATGGTTAATCTTTAGCCCTGCACGGTCGATATAGAAAAGCGAGAGACAAGAGAAGACTGAAAATAAGGTCCGATAATTCCCCAAGGAGAAATGGAAATATCAGCTTACTTTCAACATTGCCCATTTTGCGCGCTTTCACAGCCGCTCGCCCTGGACATTAAGACCTTAGCGGACACCACAAGTCATGAACAAAAATCTGCGCTTCAGCCATAAAATACTGCTTGCCGCCGCCCTGATCGTTATTGCCGCCTTCGCCTCCTTCACGCTGTACAACGACTATTTGCAGCGTAGTGCGATTCGCCAGGACCTGGAAAATTACCTGCAGGAAATGGGCACCGTCACAGCGAAGAATATCCAGACCTGGCTCGCCGGCCGCAGTTTGTTGATCGAAAACCTTTCACAGTCCGTTGCGCTCAACCCGGACATGGGTAACGTCGCCAATCTGCTTGAACAGAAGGCAGTAACCTCCAGTTTCATGGGCGCCTATCTAGGGAACAAGGACGGCACCTTCCTCATTCGCCCGGACAGCAAAATGCCGGACGGCTACGACCCGCGCGCCCGTCCCTGGTACAAGAGCGCAGAGAGCAGCAGTGGCTCGGCGTTGACCGAACCTTACATCGATCTGGCTTCCGGCCAGTTAGTGATTTCCATCGTCAACAGCGTGCTCAAGGGCGGCCAGAACGTCGGCGTGGTTGGCGGCGATCTGAGCTTGCAGGTGATTGCCGATAGCATCAACGCACTGGATTTCGGCGGTATGGGGTATGCATTTCTGGTAAGTGCCGACGGCAAAATTCTCGTGCACCCGGATAAGGCCTTGGTGATGAAGACGCTCAAGGACGTCTACCCGCAAGACACTCCGCGCCTGAGCAAAGACCTGAGCGAAATTGAGGTCAATGGTAAAACCCGCATCGTCACTTTTACCCAGATCAAGGGACTGTCCTCGGTCAACTGGTACATCGGTCTGTCCGTCGACAAGGACAAAGCCTTCGCGAAGCTCAGCAATTTCCGCACCTCGGCAATCGTTGCCACTATTATTGCCGTGGCCATCATCATCGCCCTGCTCGGCATGCTGATTCGCATCCTGATCCAGCCACTGCACACAATGACCCGCGCGATGCAGGACATTGCCGAAGGTGAAGGCGACCTGACCAAGCGCCTGACCATCCAGACGCAGGACGAGTTCGGCATCCTCGGCACCGCATTCAACCGCTTCGTCGAGCGGATTCACACCTCGATTCGAGAAGTCGCCTCCGCCACCGGCCAGGTCAACGAAGTGGCCTTGCGGGTGGTCAGCGCTTCCAACTCGTCGATGTTCAACTCCGACCAGCAGGCTTCGCGTACCAGCAGCGTTGCCGCGGCGATCAACCAGCTCGGCGCTGCCGCCCAGGAAATCGCCCAGAACGCCGCCCTCGCCTCGCAGCATTCCAGCGATGCACGCAGCCTGGCCGAGGACGGTCAGCAAGTGGTCGACAGAAGCATCAAGGCGATGAATCAGTTGTCCAACATGCTGAGCGCTTCGAGCACCAACATCGAGTCCCTCAATAGCAAGACGGTGAACATCGGGCAGATTCTCGAGGTGATCACCAGCATTTCCCAACAGACCAATCTGCTGGCGCTCAACGCAGCCATCGAAGCGGCTCGGGCCGGTGAAGCCGGGCGTGGTTTCGCGGTGGTCGCCGATGAGGTGCGCAACCTGGCTCATCGCACCCAGGAGTCTGCGCAACAGGTACAGACCATGATCGAAGAACTGCAGGTCGGGGCCCGTGAGTCGGTAAGCACCATGGGCGAAAGCCAGCGCCACAGCCACGACAGCGTGGAAATCGCCAACCTCGCCGGCGAGCGCCTGAACAGCGTGACCCAGCGCATCGGCGAGATCGACGGCATGAACCAGTCGGTAGCCACCGCCACCGAGGAACAGACCGCCGTGGTCGAATCGATCAACGTCGATATCACCGAGATCAATACCCTCAACCAGGAAGGCGTGGAAAACCTGCAATCGACCTTGCGCGCGTGCTCCGACCTGGAGCAGCAAGCGGCGCGCTTGAAGCAGTTGGTGGGCAGCTTCCGGATCTAGCGGTCTCCTGGGCCTCATCGCGGGCAAGCCTCGCTCCTACAGAGGTATGCTCTCACCTGTAGCAGCGAGGCTTGCCCGCGATGAACGATAACGCGGTGTACCAGCAATTCCGTGTCGCTGGTTTCGCGGGCAGCCTCGCTCCTACAGGTGGGCTGTGTATTGCGCACATCCCGCACCGAACATCTATCCTTCATAAAGGTCAACCCTAAAGGGAACACCGGATAGGAGGGATGCTCATCGTGCATATCGCTGACATAACCATGTTCTACGCCCCTGCCAGCGGTGGCGTGCGCACTTATCTGGATGCCAAACACCGTCGCCTGGGACGTCAGCCAGGTATCCGTCACAGCTTGCTGATCCCCGGGGCGTATCTGAGTGAGCAGGACGGTATTTACACAGTCCCGGCTCCCGCCGTGCCCTTCGGTAAAGGCTACCGTTTCCCTTGGCGTCTGACGCCCTGGCGCAATGCTCTGCGCGACCTGCAACCGGACTTGATTGAAGTCGGCGATCCTTACCTCACCGCCTGGGCCGCCCTGGACGCTCGCCGTCAACTGGACGTGCCGGTGATCGGCTTTTATCACTCGGACCTGCCACTGCTGGCGAGCAACCGCATGGGCAACTGGTGCACACCGAATGTCGAAGCGTATATCCGTAAGCTGTATGGCAATTTCGATCGGGTATTGGCACCCAGCCAGGTCATGGCTGACAAGCTGATCGGTCTTGGGGTGAAAAACGTTTTTGTGCAGCATTTGGGTGTGGACCTGCAAACCTTCCACCCGAGCGCTCGAGACCCGTCTTTACGCGCCGAACTGGGCATTGCCGAAAGCACCCGCCTGCTGATCTTCGCCGGGCGTGGCTCCAAGGAAAAGAATCTGCCGGTTCTGCTCAGTTGCATGAAACACCTTGGCAACCACTATCACCTGCTGCTGGTAGGCTCCTCCATGCCGGCCGCGGTGCCGAATAACGTCACGGTAGTCGGTGAGTTCTACCCCGCACAACAGCTTGCCAGGCTGTTGGCCAGTTCTGATGCGCTGCTCCACGCCGGCGACCAGGAAACCTTCGGTCTGGTGATCCTCGAAGCCATGGCCAGTGGAATACCGGTTGTCGCCGTGGCTGCCGGTGCGCTCAAAGAGATCGTCACACCCGTCTGCGGTCTGCTCTGCACACCGGACGACCCGCTGGCGATGGCCAATGCCGTGCGTGAACTGTTCACTTTCGGCAGCGCCACAATCGGCCGGCAGGCCCGACGCCATGTCGAACAGCATTATGCCTGGGACGCAGTGGTGAGCAGCCTGTTGGGGCACTATCGCGCCGTGCTCGGCAACCAGCAGCCGCTGCGGGCCCATGGTTGAGCCCATGAGCTCCCCCAGTGTGTTACTGGTCCTGCATGACGTTGCGCCACAAACCTGGGCGGACTATCAGCTGTTTGTCGAAGCGGTGGATGCACTGGGTAATGTGCCCATGACCTGGTTGGTGGTGCCCGACTTCCACAAGCACAATGCGCTGGACGCCCATCCGGGATTTCGTTCCCTGCTGACCCGCCGCATAGCCCTGGGCGATGAGCTGGCGCTGCACGGCTATTTTCATTGCGACGACAGCCCCATTCCGGTGAATCCACGGGATTGGTTCATGCGGCGGATTTATACCCATGAGGGCGAATTCTACGCACTGTCGCAAAACGCTGCCCTCGACCGCTTGCACGCCGGGATCGAACTGTTCCAGCGCTATCACTGGCCACTGGAAGGTTTTGTCGCGCCGGCCTGGCTGATGAGCCAGGGTACGCGCCAGGCGCTACGCCAACTGCCGCTGCACTACACCAGCGATCCACAGCATCTTTATCGTTTGCCGGACTTCACTCCGGTCGATGCACCGGGGCTGGTCTGGAGTTCGCGCAGTGCCTGGCGCCGTGGTCTGTCGAAGATACTCAACGATCAACGCGAACAGCGTTGGCGGCAAGCAACGGTTATTCGCCTCGGCTTGCACCCGGTGGACATGCGCCACGGGTACTCGCGAAACTATTGGCTACAAACCCTCAAGCGCTTGCTGGCTGACGGTCGCGTGCCGATGACCAAGGCCAACTGGCTGGCAGCTCAAACCACGATTGCCAGGTATGCCGCATGAGGAGGGCAATCTGGCTGGCCGTCGCCTTATTGCTGGCCATGCTGGTCCCCTTCTTGCTGGGCGGTAGCGATATGTGGCTGCGAGTGCAGCGTTTCCCGCTCGCGCTGTTACTGACGATGCCGGGCATGATTGTGCTGTGCTGGGTACTGAATTCGGTGCGCCTGCGCTTGTTGCTGGGTGAGCAGCGCGGCCAGATCGGACGCCTGAAAAGTCTCGGGGTGGTGATGTCCACCGAGTTCGCCATGTGCGCGACGCCCGGAGGCAGTGGCGGCCCATTGACGTTGATGGCTCTACTGGCGCGCAACGGCGTGCGCCCAGCCCATGGCAGTGCCGTGTTTGCCATGGATCAACTGAGTGATTTGCTGTTCTTTCTGTGCGCATTGAGCGCCATTCTGATTTACGCGCTGTTCCAGCATTTGAGTCAAAACCTCGAATGGATGCTGACCCTGAGCGCCATCTCGATGTTTGGCGGGCTGTGCAGCGGCGTGATCCTGGCGCGCTACCACCGCTTGCTGATTCGCCTCAGCGGTCGGCTGCTCAAACGCATGAACGTCAAAGCCCTTACCCGACGTCGATGGGCACGCAAGCTGCTCCACTTTCTGGTGGCCTTCACCGCCACCCTCAAATTGCCGTGGCAAACACTGGCCCGTGTGTTTGCCCTGACCTGCCTGCATTGGGCCTTACGCTACAGCGTGTTGTATCTGGCCTTGCGTGGTCTGGGCGTGGATGTGCAGTGGGCCTGGAGCTTTCTGGTCCAGATGCTTTCACTCAGCGCCGGGCAATTGAGCCTGCTTCCCGGCGGTGCAGGTGCGGCCGAGATCACTTCGGCAGCGCTGTTGGCGCCGATGGTGGGCAAGTCAACTGCGGCAGCAGCGATTCTGATCTGGCGGGCCGTGACCTACTACTTCTATCTATTGGCAGGCGGGCCGGTATTCCTGCTGATGGTCGGGCGACCGTTGTTGCACAAGCTGATGAAACTCAAACAGGCTTAGAGGCGGGTTCCCTCGCCGGTTCATCCTGTAATTGCTCCCACAACTCGGCGGCGCCGGGAAAGTCAGTGCCGTCCTGCGGACTCAGATCATCCGGGTCATAGCGGCTCAAGCAACCCTCACCTACCATCGCCGGAGCTTTGGACGTCGCTTTATCCAGTGGATCAGCCATGTTCATGTCCTCCAGGCACAACCGGGTGCATTCGGATCATTCCCACGTCCAACCGTCTGCGTGGGAATGCATCCTGTGACGCTCTGCGTCAACTCTCGATAGCGGACGCGGAGCGTCCATGGCGGCATTCCCACGCAGAGCGTGGGAACGATCATCAGAACACCACGGTTTTGTTGCCGTGTACCAGTACCCGATCTTCCAGGTGATAGCGCAGGCCGCGGGCCAGCACCATCTTCTCGACGTCACGGCCGAAACGCACCATGTCTTCGATGCTGTCGCTATGGCTGACACGTACCACGTCCTGCTCGATGATCGGGCCGGCATCCAGCTCTTCGGTCACATAGTGGCAGGTTGCGCCAATCAGCTTCACGCCGCGCATGGAAGCTTGGTGATACGGCTTGGCGCCGACAAAGGACGGCAGGAAACTGTGGTGAATATTGATGACCTTGTGGGCATATTCACGGCACAACTCGGGTGGCAGGATCTGCATGTAACGGGCAAGTACCACGACTTCAGCGTCGTGCTGTTTGACCAGGCGCGAGACCTCGGCAAACGCCGGCTCTTTGTCCTGCGGATTCACCGGCACATGGTAATAAGGAATGCCGTGCCACTCGACCATGCTGCGCAGGTCGTTGTGGTTGGAAATAACGCAGGAAATTTCGCAGTCCAGCTCGTCGCTGTGCCAACGGTGCAGAAGGTCCGCCAGACAATGGGACTCACGGCTGGCCATCAGCACCACACGCTTCTTCTGTTCAGTATCCGTGATGCGCCAGACCATCGAGAACTCTTCGGCAATCGGCGCAAACGCCTCGCGAAAAGCCTCAAGCCCGAAGGGCAGCGAATCGGCACGAATCTCGTGACGCATAAAGAACCAACCACTGAGATTATCCGAGTGATGGCTCGCTTCGGTGATCCAGCCGTTGTGGGATGCCAGAAAGTTACTGACTTTAGCAACGATGCCGACGCGGTCCGGGCAAGCAATCACCAGCCGAAAAGTGCGCATGAGGGGGAAACTCCAGAACTTCGCAAAGGCGGTCATTCTAGCCATTGCGCGGTAAAACTGCAGTATTCCTGACGTTTTGATCGATCGGCTCGTCAGACGCGGACTGCCGTTGCGCCCCCCTTTGCTGCGTTCAAAACCCGCGAGGTCTTTTCCTAAAATTGCGCAAGGCTTCTATTGTGAACATCTGTGACAACGCAATCACCGCATTTAACTGATTCCGGGAGTTTTTCGCTAACCACTCTAATTAAATTAAGTAAAACCCCGCATAAATGTTTACTTGCCGAAACTGCCTGCCTATCATTAAGACACTGTAACCTTGTCATCCAGTGCCCAACATAGGTAGTCCTCATGTCCTTGATCAACGAATACCGCGCCACCGAAGAAGCTATCAAAGAGCTGCAAGCCCGTTTGAAGAATCTGTCCCAAGACGACAAACTGCAAACCGAGCTGGAATTCGAAGGCAAACTGCGCACCCTGATGGGCGAATATTCAAAATCCCTGCGCGACATCATTGCGCTGCTGGATCCAGAATCCAAAACCAGCAAAGCTCCACGTGGCGCTGTGAAAACTACCGGCACCAAACGTGCTCGCAAGGTTAAACAATACAAAAACCCGCACAATGGCGAAGTCATTGAAACCAAAGGTGGCAACCACAAGACTCTGAAAGAGTGGAAAGCCAAGTGGGGCGGTGATGTGGTTGAAGGCTGGGCTACCCTGCTGGGCTAAGTGAAACACCCGTCGCGGACCACTTTGCGACCTGAAAAAAACGCCAGCTAGCTGGCGTTTTTTTATACCTGCGGTTCAGGCAAGTGAACTCACTGATTTCAAAGACTCAACCGCTTGCGTAACGATTGAGCATAATCGTGCCACTCATTGAGCACTTGGCGCTGAACCGATGTAGCACTTGCCGATAACTCGACGGTGGCCTCATTAAAAGCGTTCAGCGTATTGGGCGCCCCCCATTCAGACGCTGACAAACGTTGCTGACAGAATAATCGCCAGCGCTCTTGTTCCTGACCACTCAAGGTGCCTGGAAAGTTACGGGCGCGGTAGCGAAATAGTAATTCCGGCAAGCGCTCATCATCGAACGGCCATTGCTCTTGCGCTAATTGAGCAGGGTCGGCAGTCCTGACTTGCTCACATAAACGGCGATCCCTGTCACCAATAAAGCCATCGTATAACTGTTGCTCAGGGTCCAGGCTAGGGACAAAGTCCTCGCTGGAATAAATAGCCTGGACTTTATCTCGCCAAACTTCTTGTGCGTCAGTTAGCCGCAGCGCTCTGGCCTGATACTCAGCCACATCCAATTGCAGGCGCTGCCGATCTTCGGCCCGCAGTACCGATAACGGTGCCACCACCGGGCAACGGTTGATATGAATCAGTTTGAGCGGTACGGGCAACTCGCCTTCCGCCAGATCGTCGTGGCGTGTATACAGCCGCTGACGCAAGGATTCGACGTCCGGATCCATCAACCCCTGTGGATCGAGGTGCAGATCGCAAACGATCAAGGCATTACGATTACGCGGATGCCAGGCCAGCGGCAGAACCACGCCAATGTAATGCCGGGCAGCGGAAAACCGCCCCGAGATATGCACCATCGGCTGCAACAGCTTTATCTGGTCCATGACCCGTTGCTTGCTGCGCAACTGGAACAACCAGTCATACAACTTCGGCTGCTTGTCGCGAATCAACCGCGCCAGAGCAATCGTCGCCCGTACATCGGACAATGCATCGTGAGCCTGACCATGGTCGATGCCGTTGGCAGCCGTCAGACGCTCAAGTTTCAGCGTGACACGGCCTTCCTCCTCAGGCCAGACAATGCCTTGCGGGCGCAGCGCATAGGCGGCGCGAACCACATCGATCAGATCCCAGCGACTGTTACCGCCCTGCCACTCGCGGGCATATGGGTCGAAAAAATTCCGGTACAGGCTGTAGCGAGTCACTTCATCGTCGAAACGCAGCGTGTTGTAGCCAGCCCCACAGGTACCGGGGGCCGCCAATTGCGCATGGACCCGGGTCATGAAGTCGGCTTCGCTCAGGCCCTGCTCAGCCAGTCGGCTCGGGGTAATGCCGGTAATCATGCTGGCCGCCGGATGCGGCAGGATATCGTCGCTTGGCTGGCAGTAGAGATTGACCGGTTCACCTATCTCATTGAGCTCGGCATCGGTACGGATCCCTGCCACTTGCAACGGGCGGTCGCAGCGCGGGTTGATGCCGGTGGTTTCATAGTCGTACCAGAAGATGGAGGTCACGGGCTATTCCTGATCTAAAGACCGGCAAAGTCTAGGCGTTCACAGGCTGGCCCGACCAGCGATGTCTGCATTCAATCGTTAGCAGCTACATTGTCTGTCATACAGGGTTATGTCGTTTGCCCCTCGCAAACGCGACTACACAACCTTGCGCCACTGCCTACACATCCGCCAGAATCGCCCCGCTTGTGCGCCTTGCCCCACGCCACTAAGGTTCTCCTGTCGCTGCCCATCAGCGATCGGGTTTAGTAGCCCGTGGTTAATTAGGCAAGTTGCATTAGCTTCACTCAGTCAGGCTTCCCTATCGCCTGCACTTGATGGTGGCTGTGCGCAGGGCGCCCTCGGGCGCGCCGGCTTTGCTTGGTTCCCCGGTCTACTAACCTGCGTACAGCCGCCACCCCTTCGTTTAGTAGCGAGGCGGTGGCAGCCCCACTCAAGGAACCAACCGATGTTCAAAGTAACCCCCAATCCACCCGAAACCCCAAACGTTTCGCCCTACGAAGCCCTCGATTCGAAAAATCTCCACCAAGCCGCGCACCGGGCCCTCGATCACTATCTGACCCCGCCGCTATCAGGCAAGCCGCGTTCCAGCGACGAGCGTCCGCCCCAGTTCTTCACTGTCGCCCCGGACATCAACCCCGAAGCCTTGATGGCCCACACCTACGAAACCTTCTGCTCGGCCAGCACCCTGACCCTGGATTTGTCCGATGACCTGGAAGGCAAACACCGCAACCTCGCGCTGGCGATTTATAGCCTGATGGAGTTGGGGTTGTTGTTGGTCGAAAAAGCACTGGATCGCGAGCATTCGGTGAAGGTGTAGACAAGTGGAGCAAGCGCGCCCGCGTTAATCGCAGGCGCGCCGGAATTGAAGGGGCTTGATCGCGTAGCAGCTGCCGCCAGGCTGCGTTCGGCTGTGTAGCGGCCGTGATCCAGGCGATTCAATCCATGCTCAGGATTGCGTTACGGCAATTGCGTCTGCTGCGCAGCCAAACGCAGCCTTCGGCAGCTGCTACGGGATCAGCGCTACGTCCTTTATCGAGCCCTTACGCCGAAGCCGACAACGAATGGAAGCTGAAATACTGCGTCAAGGCGCTGACCAGTTGTCTGTATTCAGCCGGGGCCTGGAGTACGACAAACCCGGCATCGTAGTGATGCGGGGTTGCGTCTTCATGGCACCACAGGCAACAGGCTGTGACATCGATCACCTGCAGGCAGCCGTCGCTGGCCGGGATCTTCAGACGCAGTTCGAAGTCGGCGCCGATCATCATCGGTAACTGGCTGATGAGCATCAGCCCGTCCTCGGAAACGTTGCCCAGATAACCAATCAGTTTGTCAGTGACGCTATTGAAC
Organism: Pseudomonas sp. GW821-FHT02H09; assembly: GCF_059421425.1. Taxonomy (NCBI): domain Bacteria; kingdom Pseudomonadati; phylum Pseudomonadota; class Gammaproteobacteria; order Pseudomonadales; family Pseudomonadaceae; genus Pseudomonas; species Pseudomonas sp. GW821-FHT02H09. The sequence continues at coordinate 84,492 of NZ_JBWKVA010000022.1, read as the reverse complement.
ACCCTTAAAAAATACGGCAGTTGATGCCGCTCGATCCGGCGGTCGGTGAACATGCTGAGTATCGCTATAGAAAGGTCATTAAGCATGACCGCACTACTGCTTCGGATTGCTAACCCTGTCTATCCGATAGGGTAGCTGAACGCTCGCCGCCGGCCAGGTGTTCAGATGACAAACATCATGACTACGTGGCCGGACTCACCTGCGCGGCGCTATGGCTTGGGTAATGACCCAGCTGCTGCAAGGTTTCAAGCCGTGCACGGGCGCGGAATGCGTACTCACTGTACGGGTACTGAGTAATGATGAACTGGTAGGTCTGCGCGGCATCGACAAACAGTTTCTGACGCTCAAGGCATTGCCCGCGCAACATCGACACTTCGGGCTGCACATAGCGCCGTGAGCGGCTCTCGCGGTCGACCTTGGACAGCTCGAGCATTACGCTCTCGCAATTACCGCGATCATAATCGCGATAGGCATTGTCCAGGTGGTGGTCCATCGACCAACGGGTGCAGCCGACAACACTGAGGGCCAGAGCGGCAATGAGTACGAATCGCATGGGGGTTCTCCTGTCTTGAGCAGTGTATCGACCCACACCCGAAAATCTTCAGGAATGTTCGTTCAACAAACAAACGAATAAGTAGTGCAAACGAACAATGACTACAACTTCGGAGCATAGTAGCCTCTCGTTGCGCTTGAACTCAGGAGTCTCTGCATGTCCGTACGTCGTACTAAAATCGTCGCTACCCTTGGCCCTGCCAGCAACTCGCCGGAAGTTCTCGAACAGCTGATTCTGGCTGGCCTGGACGTCGCCCGGCTGAACTTCTCCCACGGAACCCCCGACGAGCATAAAGCTCGCGCCAAGCTGGTGCGCTCCATCGCCGCCAAGCACGGCCGTTTCGTCGCGCTACTGGGTGACCTGCAAGGTCCGAAAATCCGTATCGCCAAATTCGCCAACAAGCGCATCGAGCTGAAAGTCGGTGACACGTTCACCTTCTCCACCAGCCATCCGCTGACCGAAGGCACCCAGGAAGTCGTCGGTATCGACTACCCGGACCTGGTCAAGGATTGCGGCGTCGGCGACGAACTGCTGCTCGACGATGGCCGTGTGGTCATGCGTGTCGACACCGCGACCGTTGATGCGCTGCATTGCACCGTGTTGATCGGCGGCCCACTGTCGGACCACAAAGGCATCAACCGTCGTGGCGGTGGCCTGACGGCTCCAGCCCTGACCGAGAAAGACAAGGCCGACATCAAGCTCGCCGCGGAAATGGAAGTCGATTACCTGGCGGTATCCTTCCCACGCGACGCAGCCGACATGAAATACGCTCGCCAACTGCGCGACGAAGCCGGCGGTACTGCCTGGCTGGTGGCGAAGATCGAGCGTGCTGAAGCCGTGGCCGACGACGAAACCCTCGACGGCCTGATCAGCGCCAGCGATGCGGTGATGGTTGCCCGTGGCGACCTCGGCGTGGAAATCGGTGACGCAGAGCTGGTGGGCATTCAGAAGAAGATCATCCTGCACGCACGCCGCCACAACAAAGCGGTAATCGTTGCGACCCAGATGATGGAGTCGATGATCCAGAACCCGATGCCGACCCGCGCAGAAGTGTCCGACGTAGCCAACGCCGTGCTCGACTACACCGACGCGGTGATGCTCTCGGCCGAAAGTGCCGCCGGCGCTTACCCGCTCGAAGCGGTCCAGGCCATGGCACGGATTTGCATCGGCGCTGAAAAGCACCCGACCAGCAAAACCTCCAGCCACCGCATCGGTAAAGTGTTCGAAAGCTGCGATCAGAGTATCGCCCTGGCAGCCATGTACACGGCCAACCACTTCCCGGGCGTGAAAGCGATCATCGCTTTGACCGAGAGTGGCTACACGCCGCTGATCATGTCGCGGATCCGCTCGTCCATCCCGATCTACGCGTTCTCCCCACACCGCGAAACCCAGGCCCGTGCGGCCATGTTCCGTGGCGTCTACACCGTACCGTTCGACCCGGCATCGCTGCCGCCTGAGCAAGTCAGCCAGGCCGCGATCGACGAGTTGCTCAAACTCGGAGTGGTCGAGAAAGGCGACTGGGTGATCCTGACCAAAGGCGACAGCTACCACACCACCGGTGGCACCAACGGCATGAAGATCCTGCACGTCGGCGACCCGATGGTCTGAGACTCAGACCGCTGAGAACAAAAAGCCCCGCAGTGCAGACTCCGGGGCTTTTTTGGTTTTGGGTGTCTGATCGAAATGACAATCAGCGCTCAACCACGGGGCACGAACACATCGGCCAGTAGTTGATTGCGCGGTAGCCCCGCCAGGTACAGGCGCCGGGAAAAGGCGTCGACGCTGTCAGGGCTTCCGCAGACCAAGGCCACGGTTTGCCGGGAAACCAGCCGCAGTTGCGCCAGAGCCGCAGGCAGCTCAGCCGCTGTCAGCAACTCGATCGTAAGGTTGGGATGGTTTGCAGCCAGTGCGGCCAATGGCTTGGCCAAATAATGCTCGCTGGCGTCATGGGCCAGGTGAATAAGGCGGATGGCGCCCTGATGATCCTGACGCAAGGCCTCACGCAGCACACCGAACAACGGCCCAAGACCGGTGCCTGCCGCCAGCAGCCAAAGGGGCCGGCTTTGCCAGTCCGGGTCGTACTGCAAGGCACCACCGCGCAACTCGCCGAGGCGCAACGGCTCACCGATCCTGAGTTGGCGGGCCGCGTCACTGAACTCACCGCTGTGCCGGCAATCCAGGTGGAACTCGAGGAAACGATCTTCCTGCGGAAGGCTGGCCAGCGAATACGGCCGCGCCACATTGCCGGCAGTCCACAACACCAAATGCTGCCCGGCCCGGTAGCGCAAAGGTCGCTCGGGTTTCAAACGCAGGCGCAGTACCGTCATGGACAACCAATCGATACCCACCACCTCAGCCGGCAAGCCATCACGCGCCGGGTCGAAGGTTTCGATCTGCAAATCCTCGACGACCTGACACTGGCAGGCCAACCGCCAGCCACGCTGACGCTGGTCATCGGCCAATGCATCGGGTCGGTTGTCGCTGGGCTGGCCTTGAACGCAATGCACCAGGCATGCGTGGCAGCTACCGGCGCGACAGCTGTATGGGACACGGACACCGGCCTGGTTCAGAGCGTCAAGCAGGTTGCTCCCCGCCTCCACCGACCACTGTCGCTCACCTACCCGTAACTCAGGCATCGATGTTTTCCCAGGCAGCAGCGCAGCGATTGCGGCCGTCGCGCTTGGCGCGATAAAGCGCCTGATCCGCACTCTGCAGGGCATCATCCAGATCATCGCCCAGTTCAAGCAGGGTCATCCCCGCCGACAGGCTCAGGCCGTGCACACTCAGACCAACCAACTCGACATCGGTGAAGGCGATACGCAGACGTTCACAGCAAGAGGTCAGGCGTTCGGCATCACAATCGGGCAACAACACGACAAACTCCTCACCACCATAACGGGCCAGTACATCTCCATCGCGCAGGCAGGCCGTGGCGACGGCGGCAAATGCCTGCAACACCTGATCACCCGCTGCATGCCCGTGAACATCATTGATTCGTTTGAAATGATCCAGGTCGATCAATGCCAGGCCGTGGATCACGTCGGCTTCCATGTTATGCAACTCGCGGGTAGCCAGGCGCAGAAAATGCCGGCGGTTGAACAGGCCGGTGAGTTCGTCGGTGGCCACCAGGTCTTCGAGCTGACGCATCATCCCGCGCAGGGTGTCCTGGTGGGCCTGCAACGCGAAGCGACGTTGGCGCATGCGCTGGCGGGATGCCTGGACGTAGCTGGCATAAAGCGTGAGCCACACCAGAACGATAAACAATATGCAGACTTGCAGTGCCGCCAGCGGGGGATCGGCCAATTCGAAGTGGTAGCCTTCCCAGAGATTGATCCCGGCAAAACTGAAAAAAACCAGCGCCGCACAGCGCACGAACACCCGGCGTGGCAAATGAAACAGACCGAACAACAGGATCAGCACGTAGAACACCAGGAACGCGCCGCGAGCCATGTCGAGCTGGGTAATGAACCAGGTTTGCCAGACCAGGCCCAGCACTATTTGCACCTCAGTCAGGCTGGGGTCGGCAAAGCACAGGTTTCGTTCGCTGAGAAATACCCCGAGCAAGGCAGCTTGACTGAGTACCAACAGCGCCGTGGCAATCACTGCGCCGCTCACCGGGGCGCGGTAGTGACCACTGAGAATGGCCAGCCAAAGCAGCAGCAATGCCAGCCCATAGGTACCCGCCGCCAGGGTAAAGCGCTTGAGCAACAGACTCTGTATGGCTTTATGGGTCAATCTTTGACTCACCGTGCAAAAGGAGGCTGAACCGGGTTTCCTACCCTACAGGCCACGTGCCACTTTAGTGTCGTGGTTGAAAAATGACTATTCAAATTTTGGATGGCCGGTCGAACACAGGTATTTCTTCATCACAGGTATCTCTTCATCACAGGTATCCCTCTATTACAGGGATATCCTTAGCATAGGCATTCCTTGCCACAGCTTCTCTTATGCGACTTTCGTTTATCTACCGGCGGGTGTGCCCGAGCGTTTGGCGCGGTATACTGCCGCGCCTTTTTAGCGTCGCGCCAGCATGCCCGGCGTGCCTTAAAAGGTGTTTTCAGTGACCAGATCCAACCAGACTGAAGACACCTTATTAAATGTTCCCGTCTTATAGAGGAGCGCGACTCATGACCGTGATCAAGCAAGACGACCTGATTCAGAGCGTTGCTGACGCCCTGCAGTTCATTTCCTACTACCATCCCGTGGATTTCATCCAGGCCATGCACGAGGCCTACCTGCGTGAAGAGTCGCCGGCAGCCCGCGACTCCATGGCGCAAATCCTGATCAACTCGCGCATGTGTGCCACTGGCCACCGCCCGATCTGCCAGGACACCGGCATCGTTACCGTGTTCGTACGCGTTGGCATGGATGTGCGCTGGGATGGCGCGACCATGGGCCTGGACGACATGATCAACGAAGGCGTGCGTCGCGCCTACAACCTGCCGGAAAACGTCCTGCGTGCCTCGATCCTCGCCGACCCGGCGGGTGCTCGTAAAAACACCAAGGACAACACCCCGGCGGTCATCCACTACTCCATCGTCCCCGGTAACACCGTGGAAGTGGACGTGGCGGCCAAGGGCGGCGGCTCCGAGAACAAATCGAAGATGGCCATGCTCAACCCGTCCGACTCGATCGTTGACTGGGTCCTGAAGACCGTCCCGACCATGGGTGCCGGCTGGTGCCCACCAGGCATGCTCGGCATCGGCATTGGCGGTACCGCCGAAAAAGCTGCGGTGATGGCCAAGGAAGTGTTGATGGAATCCATCGACATTCACGAGCTGAAAAAGCGCGGCCCGTCCAACCGTATCGAAGAGATGCGTCTGGAGCTGTTCGAGAAGGTCAACCAGCTGGGCATCGGTGCCCAGGGCCTCGGTGGCCTGACCACCGTGCTCGACGTGAAGATCATGGATTACCCGACCCACGCCGCGTCCCTGCCGGTGTGCATGATCCCCAACTGCGCCGCCACCCGTCACGCACACTTCGTACTCGACGGTTCCGGCCCGGCTTCGCTGGAAGCGCCACCGCTGGACGCCTACCCGGAAATCGTCTGGGAAGCTGGTCCGTCGGCTCGTCGAGTCAACCTCGACACCTTGACCCCGGAAGACGTGCAGAGCTGGAAGCCGGGCGAAACTGTCCTGCTCAACGGCAAAATGCTCACCGGTCGCGACGCTGCGCACAAGCGCATGGTCGAGATGCTGAACAAGGGTGAAACCTTGCCGGTAGACCTCAAAGGTCGTTTTATCTACTACGTCGGCCCGGTCGATCCGGTGCGCGAAGAAGTGGTTGGCCCGGCGGGCCCGACCACAGCGACGCGGATGGACAAATTCACCCGGCAGATCCTCGAGCAGACCGGCCTGCTGGGCATGATCGGCAAATCCGAGCGCGGCCCGACTGCGATCGAAGCGATCAAGGACCACAAAGCCGTGTACTTGATGGCCGTTGGCGGCGCTGCGTATCTGGTGGCCCAGGCGATCAAGAAATCCCGCGTGGTGGCCTTCGCCGAACTGGGCATGGAAGCGATCTACGAGTTCGACGTCAAAGACATGCCGGTGACCGTTGCGGTCGACAGCAAGGGCGAGTCGGTGCACATCACTGGTCCTGCCATCTGGCAGAAGAAGATCAGTGAAAGCCTGGCGGTAGAAGTGCAATAAGTACTTAAACCTCCAGATCTAAAAAACGGCCGGGCTGTTGTCATCGACAGCCCGGCCGTTTTTCATTGCCGACGCGACTTACGTAGCAGCTGACGAGCTCCGCGAGGCTGCGTTCGGCTGCGCAGCAGTCGTAGTCCGGCAGACGCGGTTTATCTGACGCACCGCAGCGACTTGTTTACGACCGCTTCGTCCGAACGCAGCCTCGCAAAACTCGTCAGCTGCTACGGGTTTCGAAACGAGGCCTTCATCTGCGCTCATGTTATGGTGCCCCCCTCCTATCACACCTGTTCATCCAGTATGTTCGTGACTTCCCGCTCTATGCGCCTGGCGCTGTACACGCTGCTGATCATCGCCGGTGCAGCCCTTGCCGCCGGTTTGGCCATGCGTCACGCCGAACGCCAGGCGCTGGTGGACGACGCCGTGCGCGCCAACGAGCAACTGGCACTGTATGCCAACTCCCTGCACACCCTGATCGAACGTTATCGCACCCTGCCCTCCGTGCTGGCGCTGGATCCGGAACTGAGTTCAGCGTTAAACGGCTCGGTCAACCCAAGCCAGCAAGACACGCTGAACCGCAAACTGGAACGCATCAACGGCGCCGCACAGTCTTCCACGCTGGAACTGCTCGACCGCACTGGTCGGGCCGTGGCCGCCAGTAACTGGCGGCTACCGAGCAGCTATGTTGGCCATAACTATGGTTTCCGTCCGTACTTCAGCCAAACCCGCAGCCAGGGCGCCGGTCGCTTTTATGCAGTGGGCGTGACCAGCGGCATCCCCGGTTATTTTCTGTCCAGCGCAGTGACCGGCGACAGCGGCGAGTTTCTCGGCGCAATGGTGGTGAAACTGGAGTTCCCCGAACTTGAGCGCGAATGGCGTCAGGGCAGCGACATCCTGCTGGTCAGCGACGCCCGCGGCATCGTCTTCATCGCCAACCAACCCGGCTGGCGTTATCGCCAGTTGCAGCCGCTGTCGGACAACGACCGCAGCGAGCTCAAAGCCACCCGCCAATACGACAAGCAACCGCTGACCCCACTCGAACACCGCGCCCTGCGGCACTTCGACGAGAACAGTTATCTGGCCCGTGTCGAGGGTCCGGACGGTACGGCCGATTACCTGTGGGAATCGCTGCCGCTGACCGCTGAAGGCTGGACGCTGCATCTGCTGCGTCGCCCGCAGGCCGCCATCGAAGACAGCCGTAACGCCGGGCTGGCAGCGGCCGGTCTGTGGCTGACACTGGTGTTTTTGCTGCTGTTCCTCAACCAGCGCTGGCGCCTGGCCCGCCTGCGTCAGCGCAGCCGTGAAGAACTCGAGAAACTGGTGGAAGAACGCACCCGCGATTTGCGCACCGCTCAGGACGGCCTGGTGCAATCAGCCAAACTCGCCGCCCTCGGGCAGATGTCCGCCGCGCTGGCCCATGAAATCAACCAGCCGCTGACCGCTCAACGCATGCAGCTGGCGACGTTGCGCCTGCTGCTGGATCACGGCCGGATAGACGACGCCTATAAAGCCATCACCCCGCTGGATGACATGCTGACGCGCATGGCCGCCCTTACCGGCCATCTCAAGACCTTCGCCCGCAAGAGCCCCAGCGGTTTGCGCGAGCGGCTGGACCTGGCGGCGGTGGTCGATCAATCCTTGCACCTGCTCGACGCTCGTATGCGCGACGAAAACGTCAGCAGCGTGTTACACCTGACCCGCCCGGCTTGGGTACGTGGCGATGCGATTCGTCTGGAGCAGGTGCTGATCAACCTGCTGCGCAATGCGCTGGATGCCATGAGGGACAAGCCGCTCAAGCGCCTGGAAATCCGCATCGAGTCCGATCCACCTCTGTGGCGGTTGACGGTTGCCGACAGCGGCGGCGGTATAACTGAAGAGAATCTGGCGAATGTCTTCGACCCGTTCTTCACCACCAAACCGGTGGGTGACGGCCTCGGTCTCGGGCTGGCAGTATCTTACGCCATCGTCCACGAACACGGCGGTCGCCTCGCTGCCGGCAATCACCCAGGCGGCGCGATCTTCACCCTGACCCTGCCTATCGCTCTGGAGGCGCAAAACCCATGTTGAACTCGGTGATTGTGGTCGACGATGAAGCCAGCATCCGTAGCGCCGTGGAGCAATGGCTAAGCCTCTCGGGTTTTGTGGTGCAACTGTTCAGTCGCGCCGAAGAGTGCCTGGCGCAACTGCCGAGGAATTTCCCCGGGGTGATTCTCAGCGACGTGCGCATGCCCGGCATGGGTGGCCTGGAGTTGCTCGGTAAGGTCCAGGCGCTGGACCCCGATCTGCCGCTGATCCTGCTCACCGGCCATGGCGACGTGCCGATGGCGGTGGAAGCCATGCGCGACGGCGCCTACGATTTTCTGGAAAAACCCTTCAGCCCCGAGACCTTGCTCGGCAGCCTGCGCCGGGCGCTGGATAAACGTCGGTTGGTACTGGAAAACCGCGCCTTGCACGAGCAGGCCGACAACCGCGCCAAACTCGACGCCAGCCTGCTCGGTGTTTCCCGTGGTCTGCAGACCTTGCGTCGACAAGTGCTGGACCTCGCGGCGTTGCCGGTCAACGTGCTGATTCGTGGCGAAACCGGCAGCGGCAAGGAGCTGGTCGCCCGTTGCCTGCACGATTTTGGCCCCAGGGCTGACAGGCCTTTTGTGGCGCTGAACTGTGCGGCGATCCCCGAGCAGTTGTTCGAAGCCGAGCTGTTCGGCCACGAAAGCGGCGCCTTCACCGGCGCTCAAGGCAAGCGCATCGGCAAGCTCGAATACGCCGATGGCGGTACGCTGTTTCTCGATGAGATCGAAAGCATGCCGCTGGCCCAGCAGGTCAAACTGCTGCGGGTGTTGCAGGAGCAGAAACTGGAACGGCTGGGCTCCAACCAGAGCATCCGGGTTGATCTGCGAATTATTGCTGCGACCAAACCCGACTTGCTGGATGAAGCCCGCGCCGGGCGTTTTCGTGAAGACCTGGCCTATCGTCTGAACGTCGCTGAATTGCGCCTGCCGCCCTTGCGCGAACGGCGCGAAGACATCCCGTTGTTGTTCGAGCATTTCGCCTACAGTGCAGCGCAACGCTTGGGGCGCAGTTTCCCGCCACTGAGCGGTCCGCAACTGAGCCGTCTGCTCAGCCACGACTGGCCGGGCAACGTCCGTGAACTGGCTAACGTCGCCGAACGTCAGGTGCTTGGGCTCAGTGAACCGGAGCCTGAAGGCATCGAACCGGGTCAGTCCCTCGCTGCCCAGCAGGAAGCCTTCGAAGCACACTGCCTCAGGGCTGCCATGACACGGCACAAAGGTGATATCAAAGCGCTGCTTGCCGAATTGCAGCTGCCACGCCGGACTTTCAATGAAAAAATGCAGCGCCATGGGTTGGCGCGAGAGATGTTTTTGAAGGAGGAGTGATCCGTCTCCAAAAGATCGTTCCCACGCTCCCGCGTGGGAATGCAACCCGTGACGCTCCGCGTCACATTCAAGAGCGGACGCAGAGCGTCCAGTGAGGCATCCCCACGCAGAGCGTGGGAACGATCAATCGGCTATTTTCCGCTCATTGCACCCCGCCTCATAAGCGGATTTCCGCTTACGAAATCACCACAACCCCTCTAAACCAAGCCTCTTCGTCCTGGCACAGCTCCTGCTATAGCCCTCCCAGGCTGCGTTTCGGCGCGCTCCACAAAAACAATTAGACGAAGGATCCTTTATGGATAACTCAAACACCCTGCCTCTTGGGTCGGCGGCTGCGCCGGCAAAAGAAAGAACCACTTCCAGCCGTATCAAATCGATTTTCAGCGGTTCTGTCGGCAACATGGTCGAGTGGTACGACTGGTACGTCTACGCGGCCTTCTCGCTGTACTTCGCCAAAGCGTTCTTCCCTAAAGGCGACACCACTGCACAGCTTCTGAACACCGCTGCGATCTTCGCCGTGGGCTTTTTGATGCGCCCGATCGGTGGCTGGCTGATGGGCCTGTATGCCGACCGCAAAGGCCGCAAAGCGGCGTTGATGGCTTCGGTGCTGTTGATGTGCTTCGGCTCACTGATCATCGCCTTGAGCCCCGGTTATGAAACCATCGGCGTCGGCGCGCCAATTCTGCTGGTGTTCGCCCGCTTGCTGCAGGGCCTGTCCGTGGGCGGCGAGTACGGTACCTCAGCGACCTACCTGAGCGAGATGGCAACCAAGGAACGTCGTGGTTTCTTCTCCAGCTTCCAGTACGTCACGCTGATCTCCGGTCAGCTCATCGCGCTGGCGGTACTGATCGTGCTGCAACAAACCCTGACCACTGAACAGCTGTACGACTGGGGCTGGCGCATCCCGTTCGCCATTGGCGCGCTGTGTGCGGTTGTCGCGCTGTATCTGCGTCGAGGCATGGAAGAAACCGAGTCGTTCTCCAGGAAGGAGAAGTCCAAAGAAAGTGCGATGCGCACCCTGTTGCGCCATCCCAAAGAGCTGATGACTGTGGTCGGCCTGACCATGGGTGGTACGTTGGCCTTTTATACCTACACCACCTACATGCAGAAGTACCTGGTGAACACGGTTGGCATGAGCATCTCTGACTCCACCACCATCTCGGCGGCCACATTGTTCCTGTTCATGTGTCTACAACCAGTGGTTGGCGGGCTTTCGGATAAAGTCGGGCGGCGGCCGATCCTGATAGCCTTCGGCATTCTCGGCACCTTGTTCACCGTTCCGATCCTCACCACTCTGCACACGGTCCAGACCTGGTGGGGCGCGTTCTTCCTGATCATGGCCGCGCTGATCATCGTCAGCGGCTACACCTCGATCAACGCCGTGGTCAAAGCCGAATTGTTCCCGACCGAAATCCGCGCCTTGGGCGTCGGCCTGCCTTATGCCCTGACCGTATCGATCTTCGGCGGCACCGCTGAATACATCGCGCTGTGGTTCAAGAGTATCGGCATGGAAACCGGTTACTACTGGTACGTCACCGCCTGCATCGCCGTTTCGCTGCTGGTGTACGTGACCATGAAAGAAACCCGCAAACACTCGCGAATCGAGACGAACTGACAGGCAAAAAAACGCGCAAAGGTGCAATGCCTTTGCGCGTTTTTGTCTGTGAGACCGTAGTGAATTCTTCGCGGGCAAGCCTCGCTCCTACAGAGACATGCTCCCCCGTAGGAGCGAGGCTTGCCCGCGATGGCCACGACGCAATATCAAGCCAATCAGGACAGCTCGGCAGCGCCCTGACGCACGTACTTGTTCTGAACGTACGAAGCCCCCACGATCATCAGCACCAGAATCCCCGCCAACACCAGCGACGAACCGACGGTGCCGAAGTCCAGGCCACCCTTTTCATGGGGTTTGGTCAGGAAGTCGCCCAGGGTTGCGCCGAACGGACGCGTCAAGACGAAGGCAATCCAGAACAACAGCACTGACGAGATTTTGGTGAAGTATCGCGCCAACACCACCAGCACAATCGTCGAGCCTATGAACAGCGCTCCACCGGCAAAACCCAGGCCGGAGTCGTCGGCCAGGAAGTCACCGAGGGCAGTGCCCAGGGTGTTGGAAAACAGAATCGCCATCCAATAGAACATCTCACCACGAAAAGTCTGAATTTTGCTCACGTTCAGCGAGTCGCCGCTCAGGCGCCAGAGGGCGAAGATCGTCACCAGAATCGCAATCAGAATCATCGAACCCGTGGCATAGCCCAGACCCAAAGTGCGGTCCATGAAGTCCGACATGGTGGTGCCGGCGGTACTGGTCGAGAGGATCACGATCCAGTACAGCACCGGGTTGTAGGTCTTCGAAAACAACTGCGTCACCAGCGTCAGCAGAAACACGCTGATCAGGATCATCGAACTAATGGCGTAGCCGACATTCAGGGTCATCGACAGCAAATCCCCGGCGGTTTCCCCCAAGGTCGTCGCGCAGATTTTCATGACCCAGAACGCCAAGGTGATCTGAGGAAGTTTGTTCATTCGATGCAGTGCTCCAAAGCTCGGATTTCAGATAGCCAGTTTCAATGGTTTTGGCCCGGGCGGAGACTGAATGGGTAACAGTGAAAAATAGGTAAGTACGGAATGAAAAATCCATAGAACAACAGATTCTAAGGATTTCTGTGCAATTAATGATCAGTTAATGCCCGGACCACACGCTGCGACTGATATGAGTCGACGTAGAGCGTCATACGCTAGCTGACCAGGCCACATCGGAAAGCTGCCAATTGCGTTACTACATATATCTATTAAAGCGATTGCTTTAAGCATGAATTTGCACTTTTCAATCAAGTTCACAAGCGTAGTATGAATTTCATGCTCAACGTACAACACGCAAACGAACCGGAGTAACCGCCATGAAAACCAAATTGGTCATCGCCACTATCCTCTCCGTACTGGCTGCCAACACCTTCGCCGCTGACGGCTACGATCGCACCGGCTCTGCTACCGTCGCTGCTGATGGCTACGACCGCACCGGCTCTGCCACCGTCGCTGCCGATGGCTACGATCGCACCGGTTCTGCCACCGTCGCTGCCGATGGCTACGACCGCACCGGCTCTGCCACTGTTGCCGCTGACGGCTACGACCGCACTGGTTCCGCCACCGTCGCTGCCGATGGCTACGACCGCACCGGCTCTGCCACTGTCAGCTAACACTCAATCGCGGTATCACAGCCCGGCTTCTGCCGGGCTTAATCGTTTTTGGGGATAGAAAAGATGAACACCCTCTGCAAAGATCACCGTCCCCCAATCGAAGCCCCCTACGCTGGAAATAACCTGCGGCGCGATGCACTATGACCGACTCCCCTTCCAGTCCCACCTCAGGAACCCCGCGCGATGTCTGACGATATCCATTACTACGAACCCGCCCAGGGCCATGGCCTGCCCCATGACCCGTTCAATGCCATCGTCGGCCCCCGTCCTATCGGCTGGATTTCCTCGCAGGATGCCCAAGGCCGCCTGAACCTGGCGCCCTACAGCTTCTTCAATGCGTTCAACTACATTCCGCCGATCATTGGATTTTCCAGCGTCGGGCGCAAAGACAGCCTGAACAATATCGAGCAGACCGGCGAGTTCGCCTGGAACCTGGCGACCCGCCCGCTGGCCGAGCGGATGAACCAGAGTTGCGCGACAGTGCCCGCTGAGGTGAACGAGTTCGAACTGGCCGGGCTCACACCGGTCGCCTCGAAAGTCATCGCTGTGCCACGGGTAGCCGAAAGCCCCGTGTCCTTCGAATGCAAGGTCACGCAGATCATTCAACTGCAACGCTCAGACAAGGAGCTGGTGCCCAGCTGGCTGATTCTCGGCGAAGTGGTCGCCGTGCATATCGCCAAGTGGCTGCTCAAGGATGGGATCTACGATACCGCCGCGGCAGAGCCGATTCTGCGCGGCGGCGGGCCGGCGGATTATTTCCAGCTGGGGCCTGAGGCCTTGTTCAAAATGTTCCGCCCGGGGGCGGTCAAATAGTTTCCCAGGACAATTCGCCGTCTTCACTCACGTCGATCAACTGTTCAAGCTTTTGCGCGGCAGCCTGATCGGCGTCATGGGCGGTCTTGAATTTCTGGTCTTCGAGCACTTTATGAAAACGCGGGGCGCCTGAACCACCCAGGGCCTTGACGGCGATAGCGGCGCTGTAACCACCCTCACCCGGTACAACAGCGGAAACTGCTTCGAACTGCGCAAACTCTTTACGTGCCATGTCGCGGATCCTGGCCAATTGAAAGTCGGCCATTCTAAACCTTCAACTGGCCAGCTTGTGCATCGCAGGTAAGTTCAGTTGCGCGTACTCAACCTGGGCCTGAGCTGTCGAGACATCACTGAAGGTATGAAAGTCCAGGCTGTTGACCACCAACTCCTGCACCAGCTCGGCGAAAATTTCCATGGCAGGGGTACCGAAGTAGGCAGTCATGGCCTGATGGTTGATCCAGAAACCGGACACCAGCCACAGCTCTGGGTCGCACAATGAATGCTGCAGGGCAAAATGCAGGCAACCGGGTGCCTGACGGGTCGTTTCAATCAGGCTGCTCAAACGCACGCCTAACTCCATCGAGCGTCCGGCGCGGGCCCGAGCAAAAACCATATGACTGACGGGAATATGCGTGGACATCGTTGATCCTCCCAAGGTGTAGACGATCTGCAGCCTTGAGACGGGCTGCGACAGGATCAAAGATTAAGCGCCCGGCGCACGGGCCGTTAGTCGATTCCTGCCGGCTTATTGCACAATCCTGCGCCAACGCTCCGATTGCGCAGGTCGGTGGGAAATCCACGCTACAAACGTGACAGTCGTGTTTCAAGCAACTTTCTCCACGCCGAACCCGTTGTATCTACTCTGATTTTTAACCCGAAGCAGGATCAGGCAAGTTTTATGCAGCAATTGCCTACCACCCGGCCTTGCACAAACTTAAGCTGTGCCCATCCGAAAAGCTTCGCAGAGGATGTCACCCATGTCATCGCTCGATCACACCCAAGCCCCGCTGGACGCCGACATGGAAAAACAGCGCGCGGAACTGGCCACTATCATCCGCCGCAACACCGGTGAAGATGGCACCTACACGACGGCCATCGGCTCGTTGTTTGTGTCGCGGCATAGCTGCTCCCACGACTTCGCTCCGGTGCTTGCCCAACCGGCGCTGTGCATCCTCGCCCAAGGCCGCAAGGAAGTGCGCCTGGCTGACGAACACTTCAACTATGATCCGCTCAACTACCTGGTGGTCTCGGTCTCGATGCCGTTGAGCGGTCGGATAGTCGATGTTTCGCCAGAGCATCCGATCCTGGCCTTGCGCCTGGATATCGACCCGGCAGAGATTACCGCGTTGATTGCCGATGCGGGCCCCATGGGCGTGCCAACCCGCCCCACCGGGCGTGGCCTCTATGTGGAGCGACTCGACCAACCGATGCTCGACGCGGTGCTGCGTTTGGCCCGTCTGCTCGACAACCCGAAAGACATCGCCATGCTCGCGCCGCTGATTCGCCGGGAAATTCTCTATCGGTTACTGCGCAGCCATCAGGGCTATCGTCTGTATGAAATCGCCATCGCCAACAGCCAGAGCCATCGAATCAGCCAGGCGATCAAATGGCTCAACGGTAATTATGAGCAGCCTTTGCGCATTGATGATCTGGCGCGGGAAGTGAACCTCAGCGTCTCGACCCTGCACCACCGCTTCAAAGCGATGACCGCAATGAGTCCGCTGCAATATCAGAAGCAACTGCGCCTGCAAGAGGCGCGGCGCTTGATGTTGGCTGAAGGGCTGGATGCGTCGGCGGCGGGCTATCGGGTGGGCTATGAAAGCCCGTCACAATTCAGCCGTGAGTACAGCCGGTTGTTCGGCGCGCCGCCGTTACGGGATTTGGCGCGGTTGCGGTCGTAGGAGCGAGGCTTGCCCGCGATGAACGATGATGCGGTCAGCCAGACAAACCGCGGCGCCTGTATCGCGGGCAAACCTCGCTCCTACAGCGATGGGCTGCGCAGCAGCCCCACATACAATTATCGGCTACGCCCCCAACACCCGACATGCTTCGGCCGGAATCGTCACTGACACCGGGTTGCCGATACTCAAGCCAATCCCCTGACACGGTGTACTCAGCGCCGTCAGCGAAACCCCGGAACACTCGACTGTGGTTTCAATCGTCGCGCCAATATCGCGAACGAACGTCACCTTGCCCAGCAGGCGGTTGCCCGCTGTTGCCTGAGGTTGCGACAGTTGCAGATCCTCAGGGCGCACCAGCATTTTGACCTTCTCACCGACCACGATGCTGCTGCAAATCGGCACATTGAGCGAGTCGCCGCCCGGCAAACTTATCTGCCCATTCCCCAACGCGGTAGCCGGGAAAATGTTCCCTGTGCCGATAAAGTCGGCGACGAACTCGTTGGCCGGATGCCGATAGATTTCGATCGGCGTACCGACCTGCTGTACCCGATGCTCGCCCAACACCACCACGATATCGGCCATGGTCATGGCTTCACGCTGGTCATGGGTGACCATGATGGTGGTGATGTTCAGGCGTTGCTGCAGCTGGCGGATTTCCACCTGCATCGATTCGCGCAGCTTGGCGTCCAGTGCCGACAGCGGCTCGTCGAGCAGAAGGATTTTCGGGCGCGAGGCAATCGCCCGGGCAATCGCCACGCGCTGGCGCTGACCACCGGAGAGTTTCGATACGGGCCGGTCGACCATCTCTTGCAATTGAATCAGTTGCAGCAACTCGGTGACCCGCGCCTGCTGATCGGCCTTGCTGACCCCACGCAGTTTCAACGGGTAGGCAATGTTCTCGCCAACGGTCATGTGCGGGAACAGCGCCAGGGACTGAAAGACCATGCCAAAGTTGCGCTGGTGCGCCGGGGTATGGCCAATGTCTTCACCGTCCAGACGAATCTCGCCGCCAGTCAGGGTTTCCAGCCCGGCGATCATTCGCAGCAAGGTGGTTTTTCCGCAGCCCGAAGGGCCGAGAAAACACACCAGTTTGCCCTCGGGCAAATGCAGATTGACGTCCTTTACCGCGCACGCCGTGCCGTAATGTTTCTCGACGTTTTCCAGAATCAGTCCAGTCATGTTGCACCTCAAATCAAAAGGAAACGCCACCTTCACCGACCAGCTTCTCCAGTGCCCAGATCAGGACAAAGTCGATAAGCACGATCAGCACGGCGAACGAGAAAACGGTCGGGTCGAGCGACGACACGGTGCGGCTGTACATCCAGATCGGCACGGTCATCACATCGATGGTGTAGAGGAAATAGGTCACGGTGAACTCGTTGAACGAGACGATGAAGGCCAGCAGCATCCCGGCGAGAATCCCCGACTTCATCAACGGCACCACCACATCGACAATCGCCCGCAGCGGTGAAGCACCGAGCATCTGCGCGGCCTCTTCGACTTCGCTGCCGATGGACAGCATCGCCGCCGTGCAGTTTTTCACCACGAACGGCAACGCCAGGATGACGTGGGCAATCACCAGCCGCGAGGTGGTCATCTGGAACGGCAGGCTGTCGAACACCAGCAGCAACGCCAGCCCCAACACCACCATCGGGAACACCAAGGGCAAAGACATAAGCTGCATCGCCACGGCCTTGCCGCGGAACTCGCAACGGGTCAATGCATAAGCCGCCGGCACCGCGATCACGGTCGCGAAAACCATGGTCAGGCACGCCACCATCAGGCTGGTGGTCATGGCTTTGCCCAGGCTCAATACATCGCTGGTGTCGGGCGAAACAAAGGTATTCCACGCCGCCTTGTACCATTGCAGGCTGTAGCTGCCGGGCGGGAAGTCCAGGTTTGAGGCGCCACTGAAAGACATGACAATCATGGTCAGGATCGGCAATACCGCCAGCAGCAGAATGAAGCCTGAAAGGACCCCGGCGAACCGCCCGGTGTCTCCGGGAAGCAGCGACTGGCGCTTCTTGATTAGCGTGCTCATTGCGAAGCCTCCAGCATGCGCCGACGACGGCCCGTGATGTATTCGGAGAGGGTCATGATTGCCAACGTAGTGACGATCAACACCACCCCTGCGGCGGATGCGGCAGGCCAGTTCATCAGCGGCGCAATCTGGTCATGAACCATTACCGCTAGCATCGGCACCCGTCGACCACCGAGCAACAAAGGCACCACAAAGCTGCTGGCGTTGTAGGCAAACACCAGCGTCGCGCCGGTAATAATCCCCGGCAGGCTCATGGGCAATACCACTTGGCGGAACACCTGCAAGCGGCTCGCGCCCAGGGTCGCGGCGGCCTCTTCGTAGGTGCGGGCAACGCCGCGCATAGCGCTGGCAATCGGCAACACCGCCAACGGGAACGCGGTCTGCACCAGCCCCATCAACACGCCGTTCTGGTTGTACAACATCATGATTGGACGCTTGATCAGGCCCAGGCCCATCAGCGCCTGATTGAGCATCCCGCCCGGCCCGAGGATCACCAGCCAGCCGTAGCTTTGCAACAGCAGGTTGACCAGCAATGGCAACAGCACCGCGGCTAGAAATATCCGGCGTACCAAAGGCGATGTCAGGCGCGACATGGTGTAAGCCACCGGGATCGCCAGCAACACCGCGATCACTGCGCTGAACAAGGCCAGGCGCAAGGTCAGCAGCAATGACTTCAGGTAATAGGGTTCCAGCAATTGGGCATAACTGGCCAGGCTGAAGCCGGTCCATTCCGCGCCCTTGGTGCCCACGCTCATGCGCAGCACCAGCAGGCTGGCGGCAATCAACACGCCGAGAAACAGCATCGACGGTGTGAGGAAAAGCCAGGCGCGGGTGGTCGGCGAAACACCGCGAGCCGGGCGCACGTTCGCGGCGCCGACCGGGTGGGTCAGGGATTGGTGTTCCATAGCAATGATCTCGTCAATGGAAAGCAGGAAACCTGGGGACTGGACTTGTCTTGATGCTGAGCAGTGTAGGAGCGAGCTTGCTCGCGATGACTGCCTACCAGTCAACATTGATGTCGACTGCAAGTCCGCTATCGCGAGCAAGCTCGCTCCTACAAGGGATCTTCATTGCTTCGCGGTCAGCGGGACAAATCCAGACCTATTGGCTCAGGAAGAAAAGATTTCCGTGTAACGACGAATCCATTGGTCATGCACGGTGGCCAGGAAGGCGTTGTCGTGCATGATCGCCTTGTCGGCAATCTGCTCCGGCGTAAGGATGTACGGGCTCTTGCGCGCTTCGGCGGAGATGATGGCCTTGGCGTTGACCGGGCCGTTGAAGATATCTTCAGCCATCTTGCCCTGCACCAGCGGGTCGAGAGAGTGGTTGATAAAGGCGTAGGCCAGATCGGTATCGCCGGGACGATTTTTCGGCATCACAGAGAGCATCAGGTCGGTGTAGAAGCCTTCCTTCATGCCGAAGGTGGCACCCAGACCGTAGGCCGGATCCCGAATCTGTTTAGGGAAAAACGCCGGGGCGTAAAGACCGCCCATATCCAGCGAACCGGTGCGGAACAATTCAGCGATCTGGTTGGGGTTTTCACCCAGCGTCACCACACGGCTCTTGAGCTCTGCAAGTTTCTTGAAGCCCGGCTCGATGTTGTGCTCGTCACCACCGGCCAGTTTGGCGGCGATGATGATCAGGTCCATGGCCTCGGTCCAGTTCGGCGGCGGCAGGAAAATGTTCGGCGCCATGTCCGCATCCCACAACGAGGCGTAGCTGTCCGGGGCTTGCTTCACGGTGCGGGTGCTGTAGATCAGGCTGTTGCACCAGAGCAGGTAACCGATGCCGTGGCCGTTGGCACCGGTGCGGTATTTCTCCGGCACGTCGACCAGGTTGGGAATGCGGTTGAGATCGGGTTTTTCCAGCAGACCAGCGGCGGCCAGGCCTTCAGCGCCAACACCCGCCAGGGTGATGATGTCGTATTGCGGACGATCACCACCGGCCTTGAGTTTGGCGACCATTTCCGAGGTGCTGCCGGTACGGTCAGCAATGACCTTGGCGCCAGTCTTGGCTTCGAAGGTCGCGGCAATATTGCGCAGTGCCGCCAGCCCGGTGTCATCCGACCAGGTCAGCAGGCGCAGGGTCTTGCCCTGAAAGCGCGTATCGCTGGCATTGGCCCGGATAAACGGCATGCTCATGGCTGCCGCGGCAACCGAAGCCACTCCCACCGTTTTGATGAACTGTCTTCTGTTCAGATCATGCTCGCCCATTACGGACTCCCTTTCTTCTTGTAGGTATGAGTTGTAGGTATGAGGTTGGTCGCATCCAGGCGCCCGGTGATCGATCTAGCTCTAACTCCCGTAGATCACGGGGTGTAGCTAAGTCGGCTGGTTCATCCTGAGGTTGCGCAGAACGCGCAACAATCGAAAATTTGTCATTGAAGCCATGTGCCAAACGCATGCCTCGTTTCGAGGCATGCGTGGACCGTTTTCGGGCCGTCAGATGGCGCGAATCACGTGTTTTATTTCCTGAAACGCCTGCATGCCCCACGGCCCTAACTCGCGGCCGATGCTGCTCTGTTTGTAGCCACCCCAGGCCGTCTGCGGGAATATCACTTGCGGCGCGTTGATCCACACCAACCCGGCCTGCAAGGCGTTGGCGACCCGCTCGGCAGCCTCGCCATCGCGACTGACCACGCTGGCCACCAGACCGAATTCACTGTCATTAGCCAGGTCGATCGCCTCTTCTTCGCTGGCAAAACTGCGCACACAAATCACCGGGCCAAAGATCTCTTCACACCACAACGCACTGTCGAGGGGCACTTCGGTGAAGATCGTCGGCCGCAAAAAATATCCGCGCGGCGCATTTTCTGGCCGCTCACCGCCGCAAATCAGCCTGGCGCCAGCGCTCAGCCCACGATCGATGTGCCCAAGCACCCGCTGGTATTGCGCCTGATTGACCAGCGAGCCCATCTCGACATCCGGGTCAAACGGGTCTGCCACGCGAATTCCTTCGGCACGCGCCTTGAGCCGCACCAGGAATTCGTCCGCCAGCTCCTCGGCCACCAGCACACGGCTGGTGGCCGAGCACATCTGCCCGGCGTTGAAAAATCCGCCGCCACTGGCCAACTCCACCGCCAACTCGATATCGGCATCGGCGAGCACCAACAGCGAAGACTTGCCGCCCAGCTCCAGGCTCACACCTTTGACGGTTTCCGCCGCTCGCTGCATGACCTGAACGCCCACTGCATTGCTGCCGGTGAAGGAGATTTTCGCCACTCGTGAATCAGCCGCCAGCGGTGCACCGACCGCCAGTCCGGTGCCGCAGACCAGGTTGAACACGCCGTTGGGCAAGCCGCTCTCGGCAATGATCGCTGCCAATTCCAGTTCCGGCAGCGGTGTAACTTCCGACGGTTTGAGCACGACGCAACAACCGGCCGCCAACGCCGGGGCGAGCTTCCAGGCGGTGGTGACCATCGGAAAGTTCCACGGCACGATCAAGCCCACCACGCCGCAAGGCTCACGGCGTACACGGGCAGCGAAGTCCTCGCTCGGCAAAGCCACAGCACGGTCCTGCTGAGCGTCCATCGCCTCGGCAAGTCCTGCGTAATACTCGAAGGTGGCAATCACGTCATCGACATCGATGCCCGCTTCGAACAGCGGTTTGCCATTGTTGCTCGACTGCAGCTGCATCAAGTGCTCACGGCGTGCCTGCACGCCGCTGGCGATCTTACGCAGCACTGCGCCACGCTCAGAGCCGCGGGTTTTAGCCCACTGCAAAAACGCAGCGCTGGCAGCATTTACCGCTTGCTCGACCGCTTGCCCATCGCCACCGCTCACGGTGGCCAACGGTTCTTCCGTGGCCGGGTTGATCACCGGCAAACGTTCGCTACCCGCGCGCCATTGGCCGTCGATATACAAGCCATTCAAGATTTCCTGGCTGCTCATGCTTGCACCGCCTGCATCCAGGTGCTCTGGTCGATTTCGATCAGGGTCGGACGTTGACGATCAATGGCTGCCCGCAACGCGGCACGCAGTGCGTCGACACCGTCGATGGCTTCTGCTGCACACCCCAAAGCCTTGGCCACGCCAATGAAGTCCGGGGTGTAGATGTCCACGCCCACCGGTTCGATGGCGCGGTTGACCATGTATTTCTTGATCTCTTCGTAGCCCTGGTTATTCCACAACAACACGATGACCGGTGTTTGCGCTTCCACCGCGCAGGCCAGTTCCGACAACGTGAATTGCAGCCCGCCGTCGCCGATCAGGCACACCACGGGTCTGCGCGAAATGCGCTCGGAACCGCCACCGAGCCAGGCGCCAATGGCTGCCGGCAAGGCGTAGCCAAGGGTGCCGTAACCGGTGGACGAGTTGAACCAGCGACGCGGTTGCTCAGGGTTGAATGTCAGGTTGCCGGTGTACACCGGTTGGGTCGAATCGCCGACAAACACCGCTTCAGGCAGCTCGTGCAGAACAGTCTCCAGGAACAGGGTCTGGGCGCGGGTCGGTGCGTCCCAGATGCTCTCAAGCTCGGCACGCAACGTGGCTGCGCGGGCATGGCCCCAGTCGGAGCGACGCTCGGCCAGGGTGTGTCCGCCAAGTTCCGTCAGCAAGGCTTGGGCCGCCGTTTGCGAGTCGGACACCAATGCGACCTGCGGCGAGTAGTTGCGTACGGTCTGGTCCGGGTCGATGTCGACGCGCAACAAGGCGCCGGGAATCTCGAAGCCACCGGCAAAGGTGATGTCGTAATCGGTCTCGGCCAATTCAGTGCCGATCGCCAATACTACGTCGGCATCCGCCACCAGCGCGCGAGTGGCGACCAGCGATTGAGTCGAACCGATCAACAGCGGATGGCGCGAGGGCAGCATGCCCTTGGCATTGATGGTCAACGCCACCGGAGCGTCCAACAGTTCGGCCATCTGAGTGAGTTCGGCTGCCGCATCGATGGCACCGCCGCCCGCGAGGATCAGCGGACGTTTGGCGGTGGCCAGTAATTGGCTCATCTGCGCGACGGCTGAAGGCGCTGCACCGGCGCGGGCGATGCTGACGGGCTGACTGGTGAGCAAGTCATCGGCGTCTTCGACCAAAACGTCGAGAGGAATTTCGATATGTACCGGACGCGGACGCCCGGCCTGGAACAGGGCAAATGCCCGCGCCAGTACACCCGGCAATTCGGCGGCGGACATCAGCGTATGGGAAAACGCCGCCACACCACCTACCAGCGCGCTCTGGTTCGGCAGCTCATGCAGCTTGCCGCGCCCGCCGCCCAACTGGCTGCGCGACTGCACGCTGGAGATCACCAGCATCGGAATCGAGTCAGCGTAGGCCTGGCCCATGGCGGTGGTGATGTTGGTCATGCCAGGGCCGGTGATGATGAAGCACACACCCGGTTTACCACTGGTGCGGGCATAGCCATCGGCCATGAAACCGGCGCCTTGTTCGTGGCGTGGAGTGACGTGGTTGATTCTCGAGCGAGCCAGCCCGCGATACAGCTCAACGGTGTGTACACCCGGAATGCCGAACACCTGCTCGACGCCATAACCCTCGAGTAACTTGACCAATACTTCGCCGCACGTCGCCATTTTTGCTGCCCTTCTTATTAGCTGAAACTGCACCCCGATGGCGTTTTCAGGCACGCGCCGGGGCACAAAGGTGACGCAATTGGAACTGTCGGCGTATAGCGGTGACAAACCAAAAATAGTCATACTAGGCATGTCCTCCACTCATGCCTGAGCACCCATGAAACGTCTTCCCCCCTTGCCTGCTCTGCATACCTTTCTGATTACCGCCCAGTGCTGCAACTTCACTCGGGCGGCGGACCTGCTGCACATTACTCAGGGAGCAGTGAGCCGACAGATCGCCGGACTGGAGAGCCATCTCGGTTATGCGTTGTTCCAGCGCCAGGCCCGAGGCCTGAGCCTGACCGCACAAGGACGTGAGTTGTATCCGCGCATTCAACAGGTCTTCAACCTGATCGACGAAGCCGTCGAACACGTCGGCGCCAAGCGCGAAGCCCTGCAACTGAAGGCGCCGACCTGCATGATGCGCTGGCTGCTGCCGCGCCTGTTGCAGTGGCAAAAGGAACGCCCGGACGTGCCGGTGGAGCTGACCACCACCGTGCAGCACGCCGTGGACTTTCGTCGCGAAGAATTCGATGCGGCAGTGGTCTATGGTGCAGCGCCGAGCAACGCGGCCTTCCATCATCTGTTCGATGAACAACTGACACCGGTCTGTTCAGCGCAATTGCTCAACGGGACGACGCCCCTCAAGGCTCACGCCGATCTGGAACAGCACATGCTGCTGCACCCCACTCGCGATGAGCGGGATTGGGAAGCCTGGCTCAAGGCGGCGGGAACCCGCGTCAGCAACATCGGCAAAGGGCAGCATTTCGATACATTGGACCTGGCGATGTCCGTCGCCTCTCAAGGAACAGGTGTGGCGATCGGCGATTGGTCA
Source organism: Pseudomonas sp. GW821-FHT02H09 (assembly GCF_059421425.1). Classification (NCBI taxonomy): domain Bacteria; kingdom Pseudomonadati; phylum Pseudomonadota; class Gammaproteobacteria; order Pseudomonadales; family Pseudomonadaceae; genus Pseudomonas; species Pseudomonas sp. GW821-FHT02H09. The sequence continues at coordinate 60,546 of NZ_JBWKVA010000022.1, read as the reverse complement.
TTGATCGGCGAAGACCTTAGCGCCGGGCGGCTGGTCATGCCATTTGAACTGAAAGTGCGCACCGGGCAGGCCTACTATCTGGTCTACCCGGAGCGGCCGGAGCCGTCGGCGCAGTTGCGCGAATTGATGGATTGGTTGGTGGAGCAGGCTCAGGAGCGTCAGGTATGAGTCGACGCGTATTTTGTAGCAGCTGGCGCAGCCTGCGTCCGGCTGCGCAGCAGTCGTAAAACCGGTCATCACGTTTCTTCAGACAAAACGCATTTGCCGGAATGCGACCGCTGCGCGGCCGAACGCAGGCTACGCCAACTGCTACATAGGTAACGCGGCGCGTAAACGATCAATACCCAACCGTAAACCGCTGGCGGGAATGCGCGGGGGTTTCAATCTCATCGATCATCGCAATCGCGTAGTCGGCAAAGCTGATCCAGCTCTTGCCTTCGGCGCTCACCAGCAGGTCATCCTTGCCCACGCGGAAGGTGCCGGTACGCTCGCCTTCGACGAACAGCGCCGAAGGTGAAAGAAAGGTCCAGTCCAGGTCCTTTTCCTCACGCAAGGTATCGAGGTAGACACCACCGGCACTGGCTTCAGCCCGGTACTCATCGGGAAAGCCCGGACCGTCGATGACTTTGCTACCGCTGGGCAGCAGCAGGGAGCCGGCACCGCCGACCACCAGCAGACGCTTCACGCCAGCCTTTTTCACAGGCTCAATAATCGCGTTGGCCGGGATCGTCGAAAAGTGTGCCGCGCTGATCACCACATCATGACCGGCAACAGCCGCTTGCAACGCTGCGCCGTCGGCAACGTCAACGTTCTTGGTGATGACACCGGCACGCTGGCCGAGTTTTGAGGTATCGCGAGCGATGGCGGTAACGCTATGACCGCGACGCAAAGCCTCTTCCAACAGTTGGCTGCCGGCACGGCCGGTGGCACCAATGATTGCGATCTTGCTCATGAACAGTTCTCCAGTTCCGATATGTGACGCAGAGCGTCACGGGCTGCATTCCCACGCAGAGTGAGGGAACGATCAGGTACGTTGACTCACCACTTCATTTCGCCTTTAGCGACTTTGGCGCTCAGCTCCAGGGAGCTTTCTTCGCCGAGGTCCGGGTAACGCTTTTTCATCGTTTCAATCAGCTCGGCCGAGTTCTTGGCCTTGGCGGTTTCTTCATCAAAAGCACTGATGTAGTCGGCGGTGAAATGCACCGCGGCGACTGAACGGGCGCTCTCACCCAGGTAATGGCCCGGGATAATGGTCTTGGGTTTCAGGCCATCGATGATTTTCAGGGTGCTGAGCCAATCTTTGTGAGACTGCGCGGTCTGGGTATCGGCCATCCACACATGGATGTTTTCTGCCACCACGACACCGCCGACCACTGCGTTGATGGACGGGATCCAGACGAAAGTGCGATCCGGCTGTTTGCCGTCAAGGCCGATGATCTCGAGCTTCTGCCCTTCCAGGGTCAGGCTGTGGCCCTTGAGCACTTGCGGCACGATGGTTTTGCGAGGGATGTCGGTACCCATTTTCGGGCCCCAGAACGCCAGTTTGCCGTCAACGGTGGTCTTGATATGGTCAACGGTCGGCCTGGACGCGAGGACCTTGGCGTTCGGGAACGCAGCAGTCAGGGTGTCCAGACCAAAGTAGTAATCCGGGTCACCGTGGCTGATGTAGATGGTAGTCAGCTGCTTGCCGCTGGCGCGGATTTTTTCCACCACTTGCTCGGCCTGGGATTTGCCGAACTGCGCGTCCACCAGAATCGCTTCTTTCTTGCCACTGACCAGCACCGAAGTGACCGGGAAGATCGCCGCGGTACCCGGGTTATAGACGTCCAGGGTCAGCGCCGGCTCCGCCGCCGCTGCATGGGCGACGAAACCCAAGGTCGCGGTGGCCAGCAAAATACGCTTGATTGAAGAAAATCCGATCATGTGTCGCTCCTGAGATCTGTTCGTCGTGTGTGACGATGGACAGAGCTTAGTTGCCTCACTCGCTCCAAAAAATGCGATGCTTGAACATAGTTTGTTTCTAAAAGCGGGCAAATCATGGATCGTCTTCAAGCAATGCGGGTCTTCGTCACAGTGGTCGACCTCGGCAGCCAGTCCGCCGCCGCCGATCATCTGGACCTCTCGCGGCCGGTGGTTTCACGGTATCTGGCGGAGCTGGAAGATTGGGTCGGAGCACGGTTGATGCACCGCACCACCCGCAAGTTGAGCCTGACCGCCGCCGGTAGCGAAACCCTGCCGCGCTGCCGACAGATGCTCGATTTGTCGACCGACATGCAGGCTGCTGTCAGCGAGCCGGACAATGCCCCGCGAGGCTTGCTGCGCATCAGCGTCAGCACTTCATTCGGTCAGGCGCAACTGGCCGACGCCGTGGCCGAGTACGTCAAACGCTACCCCGGTGTCAGCATCGACCTGCAGATGCTCGACCGCACGGTGAACCTGGTGGATGAGCGTATAGACCTGGCGATCCGCACCAGCAACGACCTGGACCCGAACCTGATTGCCCGCAGACTGACCGTGTGCCGCTCGGTAATCTGCGCCTCCCCCGAGTATCTGCGCCAGCACTCGGCGCCGCAGCGGGTGGAAGAGCTCAGCCAGCACAATTGCCTGACCCACTCCTACTTCGGCAAAAGCCTTTGGCACTTCGAGCAGGACGGGGAACAGGTTTCGGTACCGGTGCAGGGCAACATCAGCGCCAACGAGGCCAGCACCCTGCTGCGAGCGACCATCGCCGGAGCCGGGATTTCGATGCTGCCCAGCTATCAAGCCGGAGTGCATATCCACAGCGGCGAACTGGTCCGCCTGCTGCCCGGCGCCGAGCCACGGCAAATGAACATGTACGCGGTCTACGCCTCACGCAAACACATGCCGGCGGCGTTGCGCAGCATGCTGGATTTTCTGGTGTTGAGGTTTCCGGAGCAACCGCAGTGGGATGTGGGGCTTTAAGCTCATAAAATCGAAACACATAACCTGCGGCGAGCGGGCTTGCCCGCTCGCCGCAAGTGCATGCCAGACTGAAGATTCGCGCTAAACACCCGTCAAAGGTGTGGCCCACCTCCATAGCAACTCACTGCGGCTGACCTATGCTGATAGTAGTACTCCCTTAAATGGTGGGTACTCGTTCAGAGGTCAGCGCCATGAACATCAAAACCCGAAGATACCTCGCTATCTTCATCGCCTGCACCGCTTCGCTCGTGCTGTACGGAACCGCTGCCTACCGTGTCGAACAGGCCCGTCAGCAACCGCAGGCCGCATCGGCAAGCTGCAACTTCGAGCGCTGCATACCGCATAACGCGACCCTGAACGCACTCAAATAACGAGAGCCTACGCTTCGCTATTCTGATCGGTTTTCAACCTGTCGCGAAACGCTTTGGGAGAGATCCCCACTCGCCGCCGAAACAAGCGTGTGAAGTTGGTTGGATCGGAGAATCCCAAGAAATCGGACATTTCGTAGATGGTCATGCTGGTGTAGGTCAGTAGCCGCTTGGCCTCCAGCAACTGGCGCTCATGCATGATCTGCAAGGCAGGCTGACCGGCCAGCTCACGGCAGGTGCCGTTGAGATGCGAGACGGAAATCCCCAGTTTATGCGCCAGGTCTTCGACCTTAACGTGTTCGCGATAATGCTCTTCGACCAGCTGGATAAACCCATTGAGGTATTCGCGCGCACGCTGTGGGCGCTGGCTCGCGGTACGGCGCTGGATCACCTGGCGACTGACCCACACCAGGATTACGCTGACCAGCGAGTGCATGAGCATTTCTCGCGCGGGCTGATGGCCCACGTACTCGCTTTGCAATGCCGAAAACAGACTGTTCAGGTAGTCGCTGTCGGCTCCTGCCGGGTAACTTTCGGCCACCGCCAGGGCATTCAGCGAATTGCCCAACTGCGCCTGAAGGTACGCCACCAGTGGCGCGGCCAGGGTTACTACATAGCCTTCGACGTCTTCCGAAAAACGAAAACCATGCACTGACAGCGGCGGCAGAATCTGGACCGCCGACTTCGCCAGCAGTGTGCGCTTACCCTCTATCTCAAGCTCTGCGTGACCTTTATTAACAAACAACAACTGACACAGATCGGCATGCCGGTGCGGTTTGATTTCCCACTGATGCTCACGGCTGCGTTTGGAGATGGTTTCACAGTGCAGTAAATCCGGTGTCGGCCAGTCCAGGCTTTCACCATAGAGTTTGAACACTGGAATCGAAGAAAGGGCAGGCTTGTTCATAACCGCAATCCAGGCCTCGGAGAGTTGGGCGATAATCGCACCGATTGGCGAAATGTACAGCTATCGGCTCAGTTTTCACCTTCATTTGACGGGGTCTGAAGTGAAAAATGCAAGTACTCAGAACCCATTCACCGATTTGTTCGCGTGAAGCTTGCGAGCCATAAAAACAATGAAAATGCTGAAGACTCAAGTTGCAATTATCGGTGCCGGTCCGGCCGGACTGTTGCTCGGCCAATTGCTGCACAACGCCGGTATCGACACCGTCATTCTCGAGCGCCAATGCCCGGACTACGTATTGGGCCGGATCCGCGCCGGAGTCCTGGAGCAAGGCATGGTCGAGCTCCTGCGTCAGGCTGGAGTCGGCCAGCGAATGGACGCAGAAGGTCTGGTTCATGGCGGTTTCGAGCTGGCCTTCGACGGACGCCAGGTGCACATCGATCTGCAATCGCTCACCGGTGGCAAGACCGTAATGATCTACGGTCAGACAGAGGTCACCCGCGATTTGATGGCCGCACGGCAATCTGCAGGGGCGATGACACTGTATGAGACGAGCAACGTTCAGCCCCACGACATGAAAACCGACCAGCCTTATCTGACATTCGAAAAGAACGGAGAAACCTGGCGCCTGGACTGCGATTACATCGCCGGATGCGACGGTTTTCATGGCATCGCTCGGCAGTCGATTCCCGCCGAGTCACTGAAGGTATTCGAACGGGTCTACCCTTTCGGCTGGTTGGGTATCCTCGCCGACACGCCACCGGTCAACGATGAGCTGGTGTACGCCAGGCACGAGCGCGGTTTTGCCTTGTGCAGCATGCGTTCGGCGACCCGAACCCGCTATTACCTGCAAGTGCCTGCCGAAGAGAAGGTCCAGGACTGGCCGGATCAACGCTTCTGGGATGAGCTCAAATCACGCCTGCCGGAGGCGTTAGCCAACGACCTGGTGACCGGCCCGTCCATCGAGAAAAGCATCGCGCCGTTACGCAGTTTCGTGGTCGAGCCAATGCAGCATGGGCGGATGTTTCTGCTCGGTGACGCGGCGCATATTGTCCCGCCCACCGGCGCCAAGGGGTTGAACCTGGCCGCCAGCGATGTCAGCACGTTGTTCAACATTTTGCTCAAGGTCTACCGCGAAGGACGCGTCGACTTGCTGGAGAAGTACTCCGGGATCTGCCTGCGACGAGTCTGGAAAGCCGAGCGTTTCTCCTGGTGGATGACCTCGATTCTGCACAATTTCCCTGACACGGATGCCTTCAGCCAACGTATTGCGCAGACCGAACTGGAGTATTTCGTCGGCTCCGAAGCCGGTCGAAAAACCATTGCAGAAAATTATGTCGGGCTTCCTTACGAGGCTATCGAATAGGAGCCTATCGAGTACACTAACGCGTACTCCCGCTTGCCGAGCAACCTGCGGGTCAACCACTGCCCGCAGGTTTCACTGTGACCAATCTCAACCAGCCTACCAAACCGGCCATTCGCAGCGTGTTGATCGCCCTGATGCTGGCGATCTTCCTCGGTGCGCTGGACCAAACCATCGTCGCCGTGTCGATGCCGGCCATCTCGGCGCAGTTCAAGGATGTCAGCCTGCTGGCCTGGGTCATCTCCGGCTACATGGTGGCGATGACCGTGGCGGTGCCGATTTACGGCAAGCTCGGCGACCTTTATGGGCGCCGTCGGCTGATGCTGTTCGGCATGGGCCTGTTCACCCTGGCCTCGGCGTTGTGCGGCATGGCCCAGAGCATGGAGCAGTTGGTGCTGGCGCGGATACTCCAGGGCATCGGTGCTGGCGGAATGATCTCGGTGAGTCAGGCGATCATTGGCGACATCATTCCTCCCCGCGAACGTGGACGCTATCAAGGCTATTTCAGCAGCATGTACGCGGTGGCCAGTGTCGCAGGTCCCGTGCTCGGCGGTTACATGACCGAGTACCTGTCCTGGCGCTGGGTGTTTCTGATCAACCTGCCGCTGGGTCTCGGCGCCTGGCTGGTGGCCCATCGCACGCTGGTCGGCTTGCCGGTGCCACAGCGCAAACCGGTCATCGACTACCTTGGCACAATCCTGATGATCATCGGCCTGAGCTCACTGCTGCTGGGCATCACCGAGATCGGTCAGGGTCATTATTGGCGCGACAACGAAGTGCTCGGCTTGCTGGCCGGAGCCGTGGTGGTGCTGACGCTGTTCGTCCTGCATGAGAGACGGGCACGCGAGCCCTTGCTACCCATGCATTTGTTTGCCAACCGCAACGCGGTCCTCTGTTGGTGCACGATTTTTTCCACCAGTTTCCAGGCCATCTCACTGATCGTGCTGATGCCGTTACGCTTTCAGAGCGTCACCGGCGCGGGTGCCGACAGTGCCGCGCTGCACCTGTTGCCACTGGCCATGGGCTTGCCGATGGGGGCCTATTTCGCCGGGCGCCGGACGTCGGTGACCGGACGCTACAAACCGATGATCCTCACCGGCGCCCTGCTCACCCCCTTCACCATTCTCGGCATGGCCTTCAGCCCGCCACAAGCGGTAGTCCTCAGTAGCCTGTTCATGCTGCTCTGCGGGATCGCCGCCGGCATGCAGTTCCCGACCTCACTGGTGGGCGCGCAGAATTCGGTGGAGCAGCGGGACATCGGCGTAGCGACCAGCACCACCAACCTGTTTCGCTCGCTGGGTGGTGCGGTGGGCGTGGCATTGATGTCAGCATTGCTGTTGGCCTTGCTGCAAGACGCAAGCTTCGCCCACCTGACCGGCTCGGCGCCGATTACCGAGGGCAGCTCGGGGAATGTCCTGCTCGATGGTTTGAAAGCCGCACCAGGTCCGGCTCGAAATGCGCTGCGTGGGGAGTTGCTGCTGACCTTCCGGCATTTGCTGATGGTCAGCGCGGCGGTGTCGCTGCTCGGGCTGGCGGCGGCGATCGCCATGCCGAACAGGTTGCTGCGGGGGCGGGAAGATCGTCAGCTTTGAGATGATCGTTCCCGCGCTCCCGCGTGGGAACGATCAAACTCTCCATTAAGGTCGGGCGTTGATCTGCTGTTGCAGGTTCTGGATCTGGCTTTGCAGGGTGTTGATGTTACGCGTGACCTGGCCACGGAAGGTGTCGAACTCCGCGGTACTACCGCCACCCTGAGGTGCAGCCGGGCGGTTGTCCTGCTGGCTTTTGAGGACGATCATTTCCTGCTCCAGGCGCTCGATGGCGGCGCTCGGGTTACCCTGTTTTTTCATCGCGGCGATGTCAGCGCTGAGAGCTTTGATTTCAGCGTCGACTTTACTCGTGTCGGTCTGGCTGCTTTTCAGGGCGGCCAGTTCGCTGCTCAGGGATTTCACCTGGGCCTGCAACTGGGTATTGGCGGCTTGCTGTTCGGTGGTCTGCGCAGTCATTTGCGCCAGGCGCTTGTCCAGCTCAGTCGCCTGACCTGCGACGCCCTGCTGTTGCTTGTTCTGCTCAAGCAATTTGCCTTCAAGCTGCTTGATCTGCAACTTCAATGCTTCGCTGCCGCTGTTGACGCTGGATTCGCTGGCGACCACCTTGCCGGAAATAGCCTGCAAACGCCCCGCCGCTTCCTCGCTGATGCGCGCAAAACTTTCCTGAGTTGCGACCAATTGTTGCTCCATCAACGAGATCTGCTGAAAGCTCCACCAGGCAAGGCCGGCGAACGCCAAGAGCAAAGCCCCGACCAATGCCCACAATGGCCCGGTGCCCGGACCTTTGACCTTGACCACCGAAGCAGGCCGCGAATGCACGCTGGTGCGCTCGCGGGCCGCAGCGGTGGTCGGGAAGTCATCATCGGTGTCGGCACGCAGGCTTGGAACATCATCGAAGTCGTCGTTTGCATCGTTACGCATGGACATGAGTCAACCTTTCTGAACCGCAGTAATGGCTTAATGCCCCCGAGTATAAACCGCTACTCGCAGCATTGATCGACCCTGAACGCCAAACTCGGTTCAGTGTTTATTTCAGCGAATGTCCTGGGCCTTCCACCACCCGCAGAATTCATCGAGGGCCGTCCACAGGCTGACCTTGGGCTCATAGTCCAGATAATGGCGGGCGCGGCTGATGTCCAGCGTGAAATTTTTACTCATCACCTGCATGCCCAGGCGCGACAGCGTCGGCTCCGGACGACCTGGCCATAGCTTGCAAAACCCTTCGTTCAACGCCGCGATACTGTAGGCCAGACCGTAGGAACGGTAACGAGTCACTTGCGGGACTTCCATCTGGCGCATCACGTAGTTCACCACATCCCACAGCGGCACCGGCGTACCGTTGCTGATGTTGTAGGCCTTGCCCAGTGCGGAGCCTGTGGCCAGCAAACTGCTGAGCAACGCCTCGTTGAGGTTCTGTACGCTGGTGAAATCGACCTTGTTCAGGCCATTACCAACAATGGCCAAGCGACCCTTGCGTTGCATTTTCAGCAGCCGCGGGAAGATGCTCATGTCACCGGCACCGGTGACGAACCGTGGGCGCAGTGCCAGCACTTCGAGGCCAAACTCCTGAGCTCCGAAGACCTTTTGCTCAGCCAGGTATTTGGTGGCGGCATAGGGATGCTTGAAGCGTTTCGGGACCTGTTCTTCCGTCAGCCCCAGATGGTCACGGCCATCGAAATAGATCGATGGTGACGACAGATGCACCAGCCGCCGAACGTTCTGCTTCAGGCAGGCTTCGACCACATTCTCGGTGACCAGTACATTGCCCTGATGGAAATCCTGATAACGCCCCCACAGCCCAACCGCGCCAGCGCAGTGCACCACAGCGTCAACGTCGCGGCACAAATCGCGAACCAGCTCTGGATCACTCAAGTCGCCCTGGACAAACTCGGCGCCACGACGCACCAAATGCTCGACACCCTCGGCCCGACGCCCGTTGACCCGCACATCCAGGCCCTGCTCCAGGGCGAAACGCGAAAAGCGCCCGCCAATGAAGCCGCTTGCGCCGGTGACCAGAATTTTCATGACTTGCTCCGATTTCTTTCGTTTTTCATGCATATCGCACTGCGTATTACCTGAAGTCCTGACGCTTTCAATCACTCCAACGGCACCAGCCATTGCTTTGATGATCGTGCCAGATGCTCGGTCAGCTGCCCGAGCAATTGCCCGCCGTTGCGCCAATGATGCCAGTACAGCGGCACATCAATCGGCTTATCTGGCAAAAGCTCCACCAACACTCCGCGCTCCAGCTGCTCACGGACCTGCAACTCCGGCACCAGCCCCCAGCCGAGTCCCGCCTCGGTCAGTCGAATAAACCCTTCGGATGACGGACACAAATGATGCTCGAAACCGCCCTCTACACCCAATGAAGCCAGGTAGCGATGCTGGAGAAAATCATCCGGGCCGAACACCAGAGCCGGTGTGCGCGCCAACTGCTCAGCCCGCACACCCTGCGCAAAATGCCGGGCGATGAAGGCCGGACTGGCCAGGGCACGATAACGCATGGCCCCTAGCAACAGGCTGCGCGCCCCGGCCACCGGCCGCTCGCTGGCACACACACAGGCCGCCACTTCACCGGCACGCATGCGCTTGAGGCCGACGGTCTGGTCTTCCACTACCAGATCCAGCAATAGATGCTGCTCGGCGCAAAAATTACCCACGGCCTCTGCCCACCAGGTCGCCAGGCTGTCGGCGTTAAGGGCGATGCGCAGACGTTCCGGCAAGCCTTCTTCATCCAGCGCCGGCACCAGCGTTTGCAAGTCGCGCTCGAGCAAACGCACTTGCTGCACATGGTTGAGCAGGCGTCGGCCAATCTCGGTTGGCGCGGGCGGCGTGACCCTCACCAGCACCGGCTGACCGACTCGCGCTTCCAGTAGTTTGATCCGCTGCGAGATGGCCGATTGCGACAAGCCCAGTACCTGAGCAGCCCGGTCGAAGCCGGCCTGCTCGACCACCGCGGCGAGCGCGGAGAGCAATTTATAGTCGAACATCAGTTTTCCTAATGAGCGATCAGCAATATTGGTTTTTCTTATACAGCTTCCGACCGGAGAATGACCAGCAAGCCTCTTCTATCAAGGACACATTTCATGGCTGGTGAAACCACTCTGGCAACCCTGCTGCGCAGCATGAGCCCGCATTTGAACGCTGGCGAGTACGTGTTCTGCACCCTTGGCGACGGCCAGTTGCCCAAGGACTGCGACGTCATCGGCAGTTTCCGTGAGCAGGAAGGTTTGACGCTCATCCTCGAGCGCGGGCAAGCCGAAAAGGCCGGCTTCAGTTTCGATTATGTAGCGGCGTGGATCACCTTGAACGTGCACTCGGCACTCGAAGCCGTCGGCCTCACCGCGGCTTTCGCCGGTGCGTTGGGGCAAGCCGGGATCAGTTGCAACGTGATTGCCGGTTACTACCACGATCATTTGTTTGTCGGCCAGGCCGATGCCCAACGCGCCATGACGGTGCTGCGGCAATTGGCGGCGGGCGCGGAGTAAACACTATGTGGCAAAGCTATGTGAACGGCCTGTTGGTCGCGGCGGGGCTGATCATGGCGATCGGCACGCAAAACGCTTTCGTCCTGGCGCAAAGCCTGCGACGCGAGCATCACCTGCCAGTGGCCGCCTTGTGTGTGACCTGCGATGCCTTGTTGGTCGCCGCCGGAGTCTTTGGGCTGGCGACTCTCCTGGCGCAGAATCCGCTGCTGTTGGCGATCGCCCGTTGGGGCGGCGCGGCCTTCCTGCTGTGGTACGGCAGCCTGGCGCTGCGTCGGGCGTTTTCCCGGCAAAGTCTGAAACAGGCCGAAAACCAGACGGTGCGTTCGCTTCGGGCGGTGATGCTCAGCGCACTGGCAGTGACCTTGCTCAACCCCCATGTGTATCTGGACACCGTGCTGTTGATCGGCTCACTCGGGGCACAACAAACCGTGCCAAGTGCCTACGTGGTCGGCGCGGCCAGCGCGTCATTGTTGTGGTTCTTCACCCTGGCCCTTGGCGCCGCCTGGCTGGCACCATGGCTGGCGCGTCCCGGCACCTGGCGAATCCTCGACCTGCTGGTGGCGATCATGATGTTCACTGTGGCCATTCAATTAATCACGGCAGGCTGATTATTCAAAAAGGCTTAAGGGCCCCCCTTCAAACCTCTATTCCACACAGTTGTTGCGTGGTTATGCCGCACCCCCGGTGCTATGATCCAAAACCTGCGCCGCAAAGAGTACAAACTCCCCGGCGCTTGTCTGGCCGCCCGTGATCGGCCTTGCGCTCACCGCAACTGATCTGATTAGGAGAATCATCATGGCTTTCGAACTGCCGCCGCTGCCTTATCCACACAATGCCCTGCAGCCGCACATTTCAGAGGAAACTCTGCAATACCACCACGACAAGCACCACAACACCTATGTCGTGAACCTGAACAACCTGGTGCCAGGCACCGAGTTCGAAGGCAAGACCCTGGAAGAAATCGTCAAGACTTCTTCGGGCGGTATCTTCAACAACGCCGCTCAGGTCTGGAACCACACATTCTACTGGAACTGCCTGGCGCCAAACGCCGGCGGTCAACCAACCGGTGCACTGGCTGAAGCCATCAACGCGGCTTTCGGTTCGTTCGACAAGTTCAAAGAAGAATTCAGCAAAACCTCCATCGGCACCTTCGGTTCCGGCTGGGGCTGGCTGGTGAAAAAGGCTGACGGTTCCCTGGCCCTGGCCAGCACCATCGGCGCCGGCAACCCGCTGACCAGCGGCGACACCCCGCTGCTGACCTGCGACGTCTGGGAACACGCTTACTACATCGACTACCGCAACCTGCGTCCGAAGTATGTCGAAGCGTTCTGGAACCTGGTCAACTGGAAGTTCGTGGCTGAGCAGTTCGAAGGCAAAACCTTCACCGCTTAAGTCTGCTTGCAGTCAAAAAAACCCGGCATTGCCGGGTTTTTTTATGGGTTTTTGGTGAGAAACCTACCCATTTGCCGCAGTACTGCACCCACCTTGTAGGAGCGAGCTCGCTCGCGATGGACTGAAGGGCGACGCGTTTATTCAGAAAACACGCGTTATCGTTAACGACCATCGCGAGCAAGCTCGCTCCTACAAGGATCCAATTTGCCCTTGCCCCTGCGCCATGGCGCGCTAACATCAAAGCTCGGGGAAAATTCTCGCACGCCCCTCAAGTTGCACAGGGTTGCTACCGACACAGTACTAATCGCCTGAACAAGCCAAAAACTGCATTTTGGCCTGGCACACAGGCGAAATCTCCTGTGCTTGATTGTCCCTTTGACTGCCATCACAGGATTGCCAATACTCATGGCAACTTGATGCTACCCGCACGGAACAAGGAAAAGCCATTTGAAGCTGGAACTCAAAAACAGCTTGTCGGTGAAGTTGCTCCGGGTGGTGCTGCTGTCGGCATTGATCGTCGGCGTGGTTCTGAGCTGCGCGCAAATCGTTTTCGATGCCTACAAGACACGGCAGGCGGTGGCTAACGATGCCCAGCGCATCCTCGACATGTTCCGCGACCCATCGACCCAGGCGGTGTACAGCCTGGATCGGGAAATGGGCATGCAAGTAATCGAAGGCCTGTTTCAGGATGACGCCGTGCGGATGGCGTCCATCGGCCATCCCAACGAAACCATGCTTGCGGAAAAGAACCGCGAACTGCAGCAATCACCCAGCCGCTGGTTGACCGACCTGATCCTGGGCCAGGAACGCACCTTTACCACCCAATTGGTAGGCCGCGGCCCGTACAGCGAGTATTACGGCGACCTGAGCATAACCCTCGACACTGCGACGTACGGCCAGGGCTTTATCATCAGTTCGGTGATCATCTTTATTTCCGGAGTTCTTCGCGCCCTGGCCATGGGCTTGGTGCTGTACCTGGTTTACCACTGGCTGCTGACCAAGCCCCTGTCGCGAATAATCGAACACCTGACCGAGATAAACCCGGACCGCCCTAGCGAACACAAGATTCCGCAGCTCAAGGGCCACGAGAAAAACGAGCTGGGCATCTGGATCAACACCGCCAATCAATTGCTGGCCTCGATCGAACGCAACACCCACCTGCGCCATGAAGCGGAAAACAGTCTGCTGCGCATGGCCCAGTACGACTTCCTTACAGGTCTGCCAAACCGTCAGCAATTGCAGCAACAACTGGACAAGATTCTGGTGGATGCAGGCCGCCTGCAACGGCGGGTTGCAGTGCTCTGTGTCGGCCTCGATGACTTCAAGGGCATCAACGAACAATTCAGCTACCAGACCGGCGATCAATTGCTACTCGCCCTGGCCGATCGCCTGCGCGCTCACAGCGGCCGCCTGGGGGCCCTTGCCCGCTTGGGCGGCGACCAGTTCGCACTGGTTCAGGCCAATATCGAACAGCCTTACGAAGCCGCCGAGCTGGCACAAAGCATTCTCGATGACCTCGAAGCAGCGTTCGCCCTCGATCATCAGGAGATTCGCCTGCGCGCGACCATCGGTATTACGCTGTTCCCGGAGGATGGCAACAGTACCGAGAAGCTGCTACAGAAAGCCGAGCAGACCATGACCCTGGCCAAGACTCGTTCGCGCAATCGTTACCAGTTCTATATCGCCAGCGTCGACAGCGAAATGCGTCGCCGACGCGAGTTGGAAAAAGACCTGCGCGAAGCCCTCACTCGCGAGCAGTTCTATCTGGTCTACCAACCGCAAATCAGCTACCGCGATCACCGCGTAGTCGGTGTCGAAGCCTTGATACGCTGGCAGCACCCCGAACACGGGCTGGTGCCTCCGGACCTGTTCATCCCGCTGGCCGAACAGAACGGCACGATCATCGCCATCGGCGAATGGGTGCTGGATCAGGCCTGCCGCCAGTTACGCGAATGGCATGACCAGGGCTTCATGGATTTGCGCATGGCGGTCAATCTCTCCACCGTGCAACTGCACCACGCCGAGTTGCCACGGGTGGTCAACAACCTGCTGCAAATCTATCGCCTGCCGCCACGCAGCCTGGAATTGGAGGTCACCGAAACGGGCTTGATGGAAGACATCAGCACTGCTGCCCAGCACTTGCTCAGTTTGCGTCGTTCCGGGGCGCTGATTGCCATCGACGACTTCGGGACGGGCTACTCTTCTCTGAGTTATCTCAAAAGCCTGCCGCTGGACAAGATCAAGATCGACAAGAGCTTCGTCCAGGACCTGCTCGATGACGACGACGACGCCACCATCGTTCGGGCGATCATTCAATTGGGCAAGAGCCTGGGCATGCAGGTGATCGCCGAGGGCGTCGAAACCGCTGAACAGGAGGCCTACATCATCTGCGAAGGCTGCCACGAAGGTCAGGGCTATTTCTACAGCAAGCCCCTGCCCGCGCGGGAGTTGAGCGCTTATTTGAAGCAAGCCCAACGCAGTAACGCAACCATCCTGTAACACGCGCCGACGCGGACCTGTAGCAGCTGGCGAAGCCTGCGTTCGGCTGCGCAGCAGTCGTAAATCCTGAGGCCGCGGTTAGCCTGACACAACGCAATGCCTGATTTCACGGCTGCTGCGCAGCCGAACGCAGCCTTCGGCAGCTGCTACAGGTCATATGCAGGCGCGCGAATAAGAAATATTTCCAACGCCGACCCTTTACACATAATGCAAATCTTTCGCATTATGTCGCAGTTTTGCGCGCCCGCCGCGCCTGTCCACCCCTATCCAAGCAGGATGTTCGCCATGATTCGTATGCCTCTGGCTACCGCCAGTCTGTTGGCCATCGCTATTTCCCTCGCCGGTTGTGGCGAAGGTAAAGACAAGGCTGCCGCTCCTCAAGCGCCTGTTCCGGCCGCCAGCACTGCAGCCCCTGCTGCTGCCGCAACCACTGGTAAAGTTGACGAAGCCGCGACCAAAGCCGTTGTTGCGCATTACGCCGACATGGTCTTCGCCGTCTTCAGCGATGCCGAATCCACCGCGAAAACCCTGCAAACCGCGATCGACGCGTTCCTTGCCAAACCTGACGCCGAGACCCTGAAAGCCGCTCGCGCTGCCTGGGTCGCCGCGCGCGTACCTTATCTGCAAAGTGAAGTATTCCGCTTCGGCAACACCATCATCGACGACTGGGAAGGACAGGTTAACTCCTGGCCGCTGGACGAAGGTTTGATCGACTACGTCGACAAGAGCTACGAACACGCACTGGGCAACCCGGGCGCGACTGCCAACATCATCGCCAACACCGTAGTTCAGGTCGGCGAAGACAAGGTCGACGTGAAAGACATCACCCCGCAAACACTCGCCAGCCTCAATGAACTGGGCGGCTCCGAAGCCAACGTCGCCACCGGCTATCACGCCATCGAATTCCTGCTCTGGGGCCAGGACCTGAACGGCACCGGCCCTGGCGCCGGCAACCGTCCGGCCTCTGACTATCTGGAAGGCGCTGGCGCCACTGGAGGTCACAATGATCGTCGCCGCGCTTACCTCAAAGCCGTGACCCAGCTGCTGGTCAGCGACCTGGAAGAAATGGTCGGTAACTGGAAGCCGAACGTGGCCGACAACTACCGCGCCACCCTGGAAGCCGAGCCAGGCGAAAGCGGCCTGCGCAAAATGCTCTTCGGCATGGGTAGCCTGTCCCTCGGCGAACTCGCCGGCGAGCGCATGAAGGTCTCCCTGGAAGCCAACTCCCCGGAAGACGAACAAGACTGCTTCAGCGACAACACCCACAACTCGCACTTCTACGATGCCAAAGGCATTCGCAACGTCTACCTGGGTGAATACACCCGCGCAGACGGCACCAAGATGACTGGCGCCAGCCTGTCCTCGCTGGTGGCGGCAATCGACCCGGCAACCGACACCGCACTGAAGGCCGATCTGGCTGCGACCGAAGCCAAAATCCAGGTTATGGTCGATCACGCCAACAAGGGTGAGCACTATGACCAACTGATCGCCGCAGGCAACACTGCCGGCAATCAGATCGTTCGCGACGCCATTGCATCCCTGGTCAAGCAGACCGGCTCGATCGAACAGGCGGCCGGCAAACTGGGCATCAGCGACCTGAACCCGGACAACGCTGATCACGAGTTCTGATCACCGCTGGCTGAGTGAAAAAAAGGCGACTTTCGAGTCGCCTTTTTTGTCCCTGCCTGACGCAGACCACTGTGGGAGCGAGCTTGCTCGCGATAGCGGTCGCACGTTCAACATCAATGTTGGCACTGATGGCCCCATCGCGAGCAAGCTCGCTCCCACAGGGTAATGCGATGGCCGTGACTCGGTCTCCAGGTAAAACCTGCCCCACATAAAACCAAACGCTAATCCCTCTTATTCAAACTCCCCTACCCTGATAGACTTTGCGCCCTTGTTTTGCTCGTCTTGCAGGATGTCTGATGCCCTCGTTGTCTCTTCGCTTGTCCGCTCTGTTCATGGCCCTGGGCCTGAGCGCCTGCGATGACGTTCCGCATTTCACCAAGGCCGAGCCCGGTGAAGCGCGTTCGGGCGGCAGGGCGACAGTGAGCAAGACCGATCAGAACGCCTTCTCCCTGCCTTCGGCCAATCTTTCACCCACCCGACGTCTGGATTTCAGCGTCGGCAACAGCTTCTTTCGCAGCCCGTGGGTGATCGCCCCGTCAACCACTACCGCCCGCGATGGCCTGGGTCCGTTGTTCAATACCAACGGCTGCCAAAACTGCCACATCAAGGACGGTCGCGGTCACCCGCCAACACCCGACTCGGATAACGCGGTGTCGATGCTGGTACGTCTGTCGATCCCCAACGCCCCCGCCTACGCCAAAGTCATCGAGCAGCTCGGTGTCGTGCCGGAGCCAGTCTACGGCGGACAGTTTCAAGACATGGCGGTACCCGGCGTCGCGCCGGAAGGTAAAGTGCGGGTCGACTACGACCCCGTGCCGGTTCGTTTCAAGGACGGCACCGAGGTCGAGTTGCGTAAACCCAGGCTTGCAATCACCCGGCTCGGCTACGGACCGATGCACCCGGACACGCGTTTCTCTGCACGCATAGCTCCGCCGATGATTGGCCTCGGTCTGCTCGAAGCCATCCCCGATGCGGCGATTCTGCACAATGCCGATCCGGGAGACGACGACAGCAACGGCATCGCCGGGCGACCGAACTGGGTCTGGGATGACGCGCAACAAAAAACCGTTCTCGGACGTTTTGGCTGGAAAGCCGGCCAACCCAATCTCAATCAACAAAACGCTCACGCGTTTTCTGGTGACATGGGCCTGACCACCAGCCTGAGACCGGTTGATGATTGCACCCCAGCACAAATCGCCTGCCTGCAAGCCCCCAACGGAAATGGCCCGGACGGCGAGCCGGAGGTCAGCGACAACATCCTGCGTCTGGTGCTGTTCTACAGCCGCAACCTCGCCGTTCCGGCCCGCCGCGATGTGAGCTCGCCGCAAGTGCTGGCCGGTAAAAGCCTGTTCTATCAGGCGGGCTGCCAGTCCTGTCACATACCGAAATTCACCACTGCCGCGAATGCCGCAGAGCCTGAGCTGGCCAATCAGGTCATTCGCCCCTACAGCGACTTGCTGCTGCACGACATGGGCGACGGCCTGGCCGACAATCGCACCGAATTCCAGGCCACTGGCCGCGACTGGCGTACGCCGCCGTTGTGGGGCATCGGCCTGACGCAGACGGTCAGCGGCCATACCCAGTTCCTGCATGACGGCCGCGCCCGTAATTTGCTCGAAGCCGTTCTCTGGCACGGCGGCGAAGCCCAGGCGGCTCAGCAACAGGTTTTAGCTTTCAATGTCGAGCAACGCGCCGCGTTGCTGGCATTCCTGAATTCTCTATAACGCGTTTTCCATAAGTTTTCCCCCAAAAGAAGGGAGCACGAATGTTCCGTCCCAAACTGTTGTTCACCAGCCTTGCCGCGCTCGCCCTGGGTGCCTGCTCGCCCCAGGACCCACAGGCAGTCACCTCGGCGGCCATCGCCAAGCAAGTGATCCTGCCGAGCTACAGCCGCTGGGTCGACGCCGACCGCCAATTGGCAATCAGTGCGCTGGCTTTCTGTGAAGGCAAGGAAAGCCTGGAAACCGCTCGCGCCGATTTCCTCCACGCACAAAAAGCCTGGGCCGAGTTGCAGCCGCTGCTGATCGGCCCGCTGGCCGAGGGTAACCGTTCCTGGCAGGTGCAGTTCTGGCCGGACAAGAAGAATCTGGTCGGCCGTCAGGTCGAGCAACTGGTGACCGCGCAGCCACAGATCGATGCCGCCGCTCTGGCCAAATCCAGCGTTGTCGTGCAAGGCCTCTCGGCCTATGAATACGTTCTGTTCGACAGCAAGGTCGACATGGCCGACAGCGCGCAGAAAGCCCGCTATTGCCCACTGCTCAAGGCCATTGGCGAGCGTCAGAAACTCCTCGCCGAAGAGATCCTGTCGCGCTGGAACAGCAACGACGGCATGCTCGCGCAGTTGAGCAAATTCCCGAATCAGCGTTACGCCGACTCCCACGAAGCGGTCGCCGATCTGCTGCGGGTTCAAGTGACCGCACTGGACACCCTGAAGAAAAAACTCGGCACGCCAATGGGTCGCCAGAGCAAGGGCTTCGCGCAGCCGTTCCAGGCCGATGCCTGGCGCAGCCATTCCTCCCTGCAAAGCATGGAAGCCAGCCTCGCTGCCGCCCAAACCGTCTGGGTCGGTGTCGACAACAAGGGCCTGCGCGGCCTGTTGCCGAGCGAGCAGAAACCGCTGGCCGACAAGATCGATGCTGCCTACGCCGCTTCCTTGAAACTGTTCGCCAGTAACCAGCGTTCACTGACCGAGATGCTGACCGACGACGCCGGTCACCAACAGCTCAATGATCTTTACGACAGTCTCAATGTCGTCCACCGCCTGCACGAAAGCGATCTGGCCAAGGCGCTGGGTATCCAGCTGGGCTTCAACGCCAACGACGGTGACTGATGAGGGTAAGTTCCATGCTACGACGCCAGGCTCTTACTTTAGGCAGTTTGCTGCTTGGCGCAGTGACGCTGGGCGGCTGGACGCTGTTTCGGCACAAGGACAAAACTCCTTTGCTGCTCTCGGCGCGCAACGATGGCGACGGCAAGCACTATGCCGTCGGTTATCGTCTGGACGGCACCCGGGTGTTCGCCACCCGGGTCGGTCAGCGTTGCCATGACATCATCAATCATCCTGTGCTGCCGATTGCACTGTTCGTCGCCCGTCGCCCCGGGACCGAGAGCTACTTGATCGATCTTCGGGATGGCACGCTGCTGCAAACGCTCGCCTCACAACCGAACCGGCACTTCTACGGTCACGCAGTGATTCACAAGAGCGGCGACTGGCTCTACGCCACCGAAAACGACACCACCGATCCGGGTCGCGGCCTGCTCGGCGTGTACAAATTCGAAGGTGAGCGACTGATGCACAGCGCAGAGATTTCTACCCACGGCATCGGGCCCCATCAAGTGTCGTGGATGCCCGATGGTGAAACCCTGGTGGTGGCCAATGGCGGAATCCGTACCGAGGCCGAAAGCCGGGTCGAGATGAACCTCAACGCCATGCAGCCAAGCCTGGTGCTGATGCAGCGCGACGGTACGCTGCTGAGCAAGGAAACCCTCGCCCAGCAGATGAACAGCGTGCGCCACCTGGGTGTTGCCAGCGACGGCACCATCGTCGCCGGCCAACAGTTCATGGGCGACGCCCACGAATCTTCCGAACTGCTGGCGATCAAGCGCCCCGGTCAGCCCTTCGTCGCCTTCCCGGTCGCCGAACACCAGTTGCAGGCGATGGGGCACTACACCGCCAGCGTCGCCGTGCATAGCGAGTTGCGTCTGGTCGCCCTCACTGCGCCGCGGGGCAACCGCTTCTTTATCTGGGATCTGGACACTGCTCAAGTGCGCCTCGATGCGCCTTTGCCAGACTGCGCCGGGGTCGGTGCGGTGGCCGATGGTTTTGTCGTCACGTCGGGTCAGGGACGTTGCCGTTTCTACGATTGTCGGCAGCCACAGCTTGTTGCAAAGCCCCTTGAGCTACCTGCAGGGCTCTGGGACAACCACCTGCATCTGATCTAACCCTCGTAGCAGCTGGCGAAGCCTGCGTTCGGCTGCGTAGCGGTCGAACGCAGGCTTCGCCAGCTGCTACGAGTCTGGAATCACCACCCTAGTCGGAGTAATCTGCCCGAGACCTCATCGTTCTCAGCTATTTTTCCGAGGAAGCGGAACATGCTGCGTCGCCGCATGCTGATCATGCTGGGCATTGTCCTGCTTATCGTTCTGCTGCTCGCAGGTTACAAAGCCTTCTCCACCTATCAGCAGATCCGGGTGTTCTCCGTACCGAAACCTCCGGTGAGTGTGGCTGTGACCACCGCGACTGAGCGCCCATGGCAAAACCGTCTGCCGACGGTTGGCACCCTCAAGGCGTTGCAAGGGGTCAACCTGAGTCTGGAGATCGCCGGGAGAGTCAAGGACGTGCAGTTCCAGTCCGGGCAGAAGGTCAATGCCGGTCAACCTATCGTACAACTCGACAGCGCTGTGGAAAGTGCCCTGCTGGAAACCGCTCAGGCCGACCTCGGTCTGGCCCAGCTCGACTATGGCCGGGGCAGCCAACTGGTGGGCAGCCAGGCAATTTCCAAGGGTGAATTCGACCGGCTCACGGCGCAATTGCAAAAGAACAAAGCCACGGTCAATCAACTCAAGGCTTCGCTGGAGAAAAAACACATCGTCGCGCCTTTTAGCGGCACCATCGGTATTCGTCAGGTGGATGTCGGCGACTACCTGCCCAGCGGCACAGTAATCGCCACCTTGCAGGACCTGAGCAGCCTCTACGTCGACTTTTACGTACCGGAACAGTCGGTACCGAAAATAGCCCTTGGCCAGCCGGTTCAGGTCAACGTCGCGGCCTATCCGACGCAGAACTTCCCCGGCACCATCAGCGCAATCAACCCAAAAGTCGAAAATACCACCCGCAATGTACTGGTGCGCGCGACCCTGGCCAATCCAGACGGCAAGTTGCTACCGGGTATGTTCGCCAGCCTGCAAGTCCTGCTGCCGGATCCACAACCGAAGATCGTGGTGCCGGAAAGCGCGATCACCTACACCCTCTATGGCAATTCGCTGTTTGTGGTTGCACAGAAAAAAGCCGCCGACGGCAGCGTCGAGAAAGATGCCCAAGGGCAACCGGTGCTGATCGCCGAGCGACGCTTTGTCGAAACCGGCGAGCACCGCGACGGGCTGGTGCTCATCACCAAAGGCCTGCAGAACGGCGAACAAGTGGTCAGCGCCGGCCAGATCAAACTGGACAACGACGCCCATATCGCCATCAGCGCCGACAAGACCTTGCCAGCCGAGCAGACCAGTCAGCCTCGCGCCTACTGATCAAGGAATCCCCCATGGCTTTTACCGATCCGTTCATCCGCCGCCCGGTACTCGCCACAGTGGTCAGCCTGTTGATTGTGCTGCTGGGCTTCCAGGCCTGGAGCAAGCTGCCGCTGCGCCAGTATCCGCAAATGGAAAACGCCCTGATCACGGTGACCACCGCCTACCCCGGGGCTAACGCCGAGACCATCCAGGGTTACATCACCCAACCGATGCAGCAGAGCCTGGCGAGTGCCGAAGGCATCGACTACATAACCTCGGTCAGTCGCCAGAATTTCTCGGTGATTTCGATCTACGCGCGAATCGGCTCCAACAGCGACCGGCTGTTTACCGAGCTGCTGGCCAAGGCCAACGAGGTCAAGAACCAACTGCCCCAGAACGCCGAAGACCCGGTGCTGAGCAAGGAGGCTGCGGGCGCCTCGGCGCTGATGTACATCAGTTTCTTCAGCAAGGACCTGAACAACCCGCAGATCACCGACTACCTGTCGCGGGTGATCCAGCCCAAACTGGCGACGCTGCCGGGCATGGCCGAAGCAAAGATTCTCGGCAACCAGGTGTTCGCCATGCGCTTGTGGCTGGACCCGGTCAAACTTGCCGGCTACGGCCTCAGCGCCAATGACGTGGCCGATGCGGTACGCCGTTACAACTTTCTCTCGGCGGCTGGCGAGGTGAAAGGCGAATACGTGGTCACCAGTATCAACGCCAATACCGAGCTTAAATCCACCGAAGCCTTCGCCGCCATCCCGCTGAAAATCGACGGCGACAGCCGGGTACTGCTCAGCGATGTGGCACGGGTGGAAATGGGGGCAGAGAACTACGACACCATCAGCTCCTTCGGCGGCATTCCGTCGGTGTACATCGGCATTAAGGCCACCCCCGCCGCCAACCCGCTGGACGTGATCAAGGAAGTGCGCAAGATCATGCCGCAGCTGGAGTCCCAGTTGCCACCAAACCTCAAAGCGGAGATCGCCTACGACGCCACGCTGTTTATTCAGGCATCGATCAATGAGGTGGTGAAAACCCTGTTTGAAGCAGTGCTGATCGTGATTGTCGTGGTGTTCCTGTTCCTTGGTTCCCTGCGTTCGGTATTGATTCCGGTGGTCACCATCCCGCTGTCGATGATCGGCGTGATGTTCTTCATGCAATTGATGGGTTACTCGATCAACCTGCTGACCCTGCTGGCAATGGTGCTGGCCATCGGGTTGGTAGTGGACGATGCGATCGTCGTGGTGGAAAACATCCACCGGCACATCGAAGAAGGCAAGACACCGCTCGACGCCGCCATTGAGGGTGCCCGGGAAATCGCCATGCCGGTGGTTTCTATGACGATTACGCTGGCCGCGGTCTACGCGCCGATCGGTTTTCTCACAGGCCTGACTGGAGCGTTGTTCAAGGAGTTTGCCCTGACCCTGGCCGGTGCGGTGGTGATCTCCGGGATCGTCGCCCTGACCCTTTCGCCGATGATGTGCGCTCTGCTCCTGCGCCACGATGAGAACCCCTCAGGCCTGTCCCATCGTCTGGATATGATCTTTGAAGGACTCAAACGCCACTATCAAAGCATCCTGCATGGCACGCTCAATACGCGGCCGGTGGTGGTGGTGTTCGCGGTGATTGTCCTGTGCCTGATTCCGGTTCTGCTGAAATTCACCAAGTCCGAACTGGCACCGAATGAGGACCAGGGCGTCATTTTCATGATAGCCAACGCGCCGCAACCGACCAACCTCGACTACCTCAACGCCTACACCGATGAGTTCCTTGCGATCTTCAAGAAATTTCCCGAGTACTACTCATCGTTCCAGATCAATGGCTTCAACGGCGTGCAATCAGGGATCGGGGGTTTCCTGCTAAAACCGTGGAACGAACGCCACCGGACCCAGATGCAAATCCTCCCGGAGGTTCAACGCAAGCTCGCTGCCGTCACCGGGCTTCAGGTGTTCGGCTTCAACCTGCCGTCCTTGCCGGGTACCGGTGAGGGCTTGCCGTTCGCATTCATCGTCAACACCCCGAACGATTACGAATCACTGCTGCAAGTGGCCAATAGAGTGAAAAAGCGCGCACTGGAATCCGGCAAGTTCGCCTTTCTCGACATCGATCTGGCCTTTGACAAGCCTGAAGTGGTGGTCGATATCGACCGCGCCAAGGCAGCACAAATGGGGGTTTCGATGCTAGATCTGGGGGGCACCCTGGCGATATTACTGAGTGAAGCGGAAATCAACCGTTTCACTATCGAAGGCCGCAGCTACAAGGTCATCGCCCAGGTCGAGCGAGCCTACCGCGACAATCCCGACTGGCTGAGCAACTACTACGTAAAGAATGCCAAGGGTGAACTGCTGCCGCTGTCGACCTTGATCACCATCACCGACCGTGCCCGCCCAAGACAGTTGAATCAGTTCCAGCAGCTCAATTCGGCGACGATCTCGGGCGTTCCCGTCGTCAGCATGGGCGAAGCCATCGAAACCATACGGCAGATCGCCCGGGAAGAAGCCCCTGCGGGCTATGCCTTCGATTATGGTGGCTCTTCCCGGCAATTCGTTCAGGAAGGCAGTGCACTGTGGGTGACCTTTGCCCTGGCGCTGGCGATCATTTTCCTGGTGCTGGCGGCACAGTTCGAGAGCTTCCGTGATCCGCTGGTGATTCTGATGACAGTCCCCCTGTCGATCTGCGGCGCGCTGATCCCGTTGTTCCTTGGCTGGTCGAGCATGAACATCTATACCCAGGTCGGACTGGTGACCTTGATCGGCCTGATCAGCAAGCACGGCATCCTGATCGTCGAGTTTGCCAACCAGTTGTGCAAGAACAAGGGGCTGTCACCTCGAGAAGCTGTAGAAGAAGCTGCGGCAATTCGCTTGCGACCGGTGTTAATGACCACCGCGGCGATGGTGTTCGGCATGGTGCCGTTGATCATCGCCACCGGTGCAGGCGCCGTCAGTCGTTTCGATATCGGTACGGTGATCGCTACTGGAATGTCGATTGGCACTCTGTTCACCTTGTTCGTGCTGCCTTGTATTTACACCCTGCTGGCCAGGCCGGACAAATAATCGACAACCGAAAATAAAAGGCCTCGCAATGCGAGGCCTTTTATTTGGGTTTTATTCTCTTCAACTTTGTGGCCTCTTTCCTTGAGAAAGACCGAACATGAACAGCAAAAAATCACTGTCGGGGCTGGTTGCAACTGATGCCTTTGCTACCCGAGGCAGGGGACAATGCGCGTCGCTGTGCGCTGCACTGAGAACTTTGGTGCGTGGCTGCTCCCAAACAGCCACCGCCAGAGAAATAACTGCCAAGGCTCCTGCTAAAAACAAACCTCGCGCAATTTCCAGTTTCATTACTCTAAACCTTTGATAGCGCTGCCAAACGCCGTCGTATAAAAATAGCTGAGTTTCTGCCAGTCTGTAGGGCCCCACGACGAATGGCGGCGTAGCTGTTTCATGTCGTGGAGGGCAGCACGTTTACGGGTCAAACGTTGCCGGCACTTCTCCAGATCCAGTAAAGCCACCTCGACTGTGGCGGCCTCACCCTACCCGCGCTGGCTCCAGAAATAGTCGAAACGCGCCTCAGGAGCGACGTCCATTTCTGATGCATCTTCCACTGCCATCCTGTTACTTCTTGCGTAATACATGAATTCGCCACATGGCGTAGAGCGGGAAAAAGCCCAAATGTTCCTGAACGCGAAAGCCGGCTCGCTTGAATTTTTCGTCTACGTAGCTGCCGATAGCACAAAACGATTTTGGTAACCTTGCTGCCCGGCTTCCTGCTTGCTCTTTTGCACCATGCGCTTACGTTTCCAGGCCTTGAAGTTGCCATCGACCCAACGAGAGATAATGACGCTGTCGCGGGTAACCCGCTGAAACGCCAGCAGCAGGGCAAGCCGACAGGAGATAGCATTGGGCTGCTACCCGATTACAACTGCGGTAAACGCGTGCCCCGAAGAACCCGGGGCATGACAAAAAATCAGACTTTGGCCTGGCTCAGCTCGACGTGGAACCGGCAGCCATTGGGTTCCATTGTGCTGAGGCTGACGCTCCAGCCCTGGTTTTCACAGATACGCTGCACCAGTGACAGACCAAGGCCCAGGCCCTCGCCACGCTTTTCGTTGCCACGCACGAACGGCTCGAACATCGCCTCGCGCTTTTCTTCGGGAATCCCCACACCGCTGTCCTCTACCACAAAGCCGGTAGGTTCCAGGGTCAGGCGGATAAAACCACTGTCAGTGTAATGCAGCGCATTGCGCAACAAGTTGCCCATCACCGCATGCAGGAACGTTGCGTTATAGCGGGTATCCAGCGGTTTGTCGGGGTCATAGATCAGCTCAATCCCCTTGGCCTCAATGGGTTCACGCCACAAACCAATCAGATCCTCGGCTGCCCGACTCAAGGTCAGCTGGGGCGACATGCTGGCATCTTCGCGCTGGGCACGCGCCAGCATCAGGAAGGTCTGGACCAGCTCGCGCATGTCTTCACAGGCGCGGGCAATCCGCTCGACCTGGGCGCGACCACGCTGGTCGATGCAGGGATTTTCCAGCAGCAATTCGCAGGAACTGGCCAACACCATCAGCGGAGTGCGCAGTTCGTGACTGACGTCGCTGGTGAACAGACGCTCACGACTCAGCGCCTGGCGTAAACGCCCCAAGGTAGCGTCGAAGGCCACCGCCAGTTCACCCACCTCATCGGCGGCATAATCAGGTGCCAATGGCGGCGCGAGGCCAAGCAACTGATCGCGATGACGAACCTGGCGAGCCAGCCGCACCACCGGTGCCATTACCTTGCGCGCCAGGATCCAGCCAAGAAACACCGCTAGCGCCAGACTCAGCACAAAGCCCACCAGCACCACTGCGAACAGCACCCGTTCACGGTCTTCAAAACCACTCTGGTCCTGCAGCAACACATACCGCCTGCCGTCGACGATCTCGACTATGGCGTGATACGACAAATGCTCACGAAATACTTCGTGAAACCCCGCATCCAGGCTGCGCAAATCCTTGGGCAATTCAAAATCGCCACGCCCGCCACTGAAATAAAATAGCTGATCCGGTTCCGGCCGGTGGCTCCAGTCCTCGATGCTGTCCATCAACAGCAGACGCTGCAGATCACCGCCCAGGACTGATGAAATCAACTTCGCTTCAACCAGATGCACCGTTGCCACGATGCCCAGGGCGAATGTCCCTGCAACCAATGCACTCATCAACGCAAAGGCGATGATGATCCGTTGCGCAAGGCTCTGCTTAAACTCCATCACGCCCCTCGGCCAAGCGATAACCGACACCATGCACCGTCTGCAACAGCGGCTTGGCGAATGGCTTGTCGATCACCTGACGCAACTGGTGAACATGGCTGCGCAGACTGTCGCTGTCCGGGCAGTCGTCGCCCCACAGGGCTTCTTCAAGAATCTCGCGACGCAGCACGTGAGGACTCTTTTGCATCAGCACCGCCAGCAACTTGAGGCCCACAGGATTGAGCTTGAGCAAACGTCCCTCGCGGGTCACCTCGAGGGTGTCGAGGTCGTAGTTCAGATCCCCCACCTGCAAAGTCCGTCGCCCGCCCCCTTGAGCACGACGCATGACCGCCTCGATCCGCGCCGCCAGTTCAGACAGCGCAAAGGGTTTCACCAGGTAATCATCGGCGCCGGACTTGAAGCCCAGCAGTCGATCATCCAGTTGATCACGAGCGGTGAGCATGATCACCGGGGTATCGCGACGAGCATCTTCACGCAGCCGTTTGCACAGGGTGTAGCCGTCGATACCTGGCAACATAATGTCGAGCACGATCAAGTCATAGTGCTCGGTCGCCGCCAGGTGCAGGCCTGACAAGCCGTCTTGCGCGCAATCCACGGTATAGCCTTTAAGCCCCAGGTAGTCGGCCAGATTCGCCAGGATATCGCGGTTGTCTTCAACCAATAGAATTCGCATGGGCACTCCTCCGTACACAGTAACGGCCATCTTGGCTCGCGCAGCTTAAGGCCAAGTATGACTCACGGCTAGGGCTGTCATTGACGTCTTTGGACATGGACCTTGCAAAACTGTCTAGTCCTGAAACAGATGTAAAACTATTTCAGGACGAGTCAGCGGGTATAAAAAAGCCCCGCCTGCTTATCGCAGGCGGGGCTTTTTTGTACAGGGTAAGGCTGGCTTACATCATGCCGCCCATGCCACCCATACCGCCCATGTCTGGCATGCCGCCAGCAGCTGGTTTGTCATCTGGAGCATCAGCGATCATTGCTTCGGTGGTCAGCATCAAGCCACCAATGGACGCCGCAGCCTGCAGAGCAGAGCGAGTCACTTTGGTAGGGTCGAGGATGCCCATTTCGATCATGTCGCCGTATTCGCCGCTGGCTGCGTTGTAACCGAAGTTACCCGAACCCTGCTTGACCTTGTCGACAACTACGCTTGGCTCGTCACCGGAGTTGGCAACGATCTGACGCAGTGGCGATTCGATAGCGCGACGCAGTACAGAAATACCGACGTTCTGATCAGCGTTGTCGCCTTTCAGTTCGCTGATGGCTTGCAGAGCACGAATCAGTGCCACGCCGCCGCCAGGTACCACGCCTTCTTCAACGGCTGCACGGGTAGCGTGCAGGGCGTCTTCAACGCGGGCTTTCTTCTCTTTCATTTCGACTTCGGAACCAGCGCCAACCTTGATCACTGCAACGCCGCCGGACAGCTTGGCCAGACGCTCTTGCAGTTTTTCACGGTCGTAGTCCGAAGAAGTATCAGCCACTTGCTGACGGATCTGCAGAACGCGAGCCTGGATATCAGCCTCAACGCCGGCACCGTCGATGACGGTGGTGTTTTCCTTGGTCACGGCTACGCGCTTGGCATTACCCAGGTGTTCCAGGGTAGCGCTTTCCAGGCTCAGGCCGATCTCTTCGGAGATAACGGTACCGCCGGTCAGGACAGCGATGTCCTGCAGCATGGCCTTGCGACGGTCACCAAAGCCTGGAGCCTTGACGGCAACCACTTTGACGATACCGCGCATGTTGTTCACAACCAGAGTCGCCAGGGCTTCGCCTTCAACGTCTTCGCTCACGATCAGCAGTGGACGGCCGGCTTTGGCAACGGCTTCCAGTACTGGCAGCAGTTCACGGATGTTCGAAATCTTTTTGTCGACCAGCAGGATCAGCGGACCGTCGAGCTCGGCAGTCATGGTCTCTGGCTTGTTGACGAAGTACGGGGACAGGTAACCACGGTCGAACTGCATGCCTTCAACAACCGACAGTTCGTTTTCGAGGCCCGAGCCTTCTTCAACGGTGATCACGCCTTCTTTACCGACTTTTTCCATGGCTTCGGCAATGATGTCGCCGATGGAGTTGTCGGAGTTGGCAGAGATGGTGCCGACCTGAGCGATGGCCTTGGTGTCAGCGCAAGGCTTGGACAGGGCTTTCAACTCTTTGACAATAGCGATGGTCGCTTTGTCGATGCCGCGTTTCAGGTCCATCGGGTTCATGCCGGCAGCGACGGCTTTCAGGCCTTCGTTGACGATCGATTGAGCCAGAACGGTAGCGGTGGTGGTGCCGTCGCCTGCGTCATCGTTGGCACGGGAGGCAACGTCTTTGACCAGCTGCGCGCCCATGTTTTCGAAGCGATCTTTCAGCTCGATTTCTTTGGCTACGGAAACGCCGTCCTTGGTGATGGTCGGAGCGCCGAAGCTCTTCTCGATGATCACGTTACGGCCTTTAGGGCCCAGGGTCGCTTTTACTGCGTCAGCCAGGACGTTGACACCGGCGAGCATTTTCTTACGGGCGGAATCGCCGAATTTAACTTCTTTAGCAGCCATGATCGTTATTCCTTAAATACTTTGTAGTAGCGGGAAATTGAGCGGGAATCAGCCTTCGATAACAGCGAGGATTTCGTTCTCGCTCATTACCAACAGGTCTTCGCCGTCTACTTTCACAGTGTTGCTGCCGGAGTAAGGGCCGAACACAACCTTGTCACCCACTTTCACGGCCAGCGCACGTACTTCACCGTTGTCCAGCACGCGGCCGGTACCTACAGCGAGGATTTCACCGCTGTTGGCTTTTTCGGCAGCCGAACCTGGCAGAACGATACCGCCAGCGGTTTTCTTTTCTTCTTCGCTGCGACGGATGACGACGCGGTCATGCAGAGGACGAAGCTTCATTGTCGATCTCTCCTAATTGTGGTTTTCATCGGCCGGTGTCTATTCCGGCAGGTTAGCAAATCCGGCGGTGCCGGTTGCGGCTCGCCAAGCGAACCGCGGAAGTCTGTCTGGCGTGACCACCAGAAACCTTGCGGTGAACGTTAGATAAGGGCGCATAAGCTTATTACAAGGGCTGATGAGCGAATTTTTTTACGCCTGGCATCTGCCTGAAAACAAACATGGCACCCGAAGGTGCCATGCCGACACGTAAAACCCGTTACGAATCGCGATGCTCGAACTCACCTTCGATCACGTTCGGCTGGCGTCCCAGGGGCGGCTTTGGAGTCGGCCCGCCGTGAGCCTGCATGTCCTCGGCAAAGGCACGCTGACGAATCGCCTGTTCCTCGGCACGTTGACGCATCTTGTTGGCCAGCAGCCGGCGAGTGATCGGCAGCAGCATGATCAAGCCAACTACGTCGCTGATGAAACCTGGCAAGATCAACAGACCGCCGCCCAGGGCCATCATCAGGCCTTCGAGCATTTGCTGAGCCGGCAATTCGCCGCGATTCAGGCTTTCACGTGCCCGCAGGGCCGTTGCCAAACCAGCGACACGTAGCACCACGACACCCAGCATCGAGCCGAGAATGATCAACAGCAACGCCGGGAAGAAGCCGATGGCGGAGCTGACGTTGACAAACACAAACAGCTCTAGCACCGGAAACAGCAGAAAGAGCAACAAAAAAGGGCGCATCAAATGGTTCCTCAACGGAAGAGTGCCTTCCAGTTCACATTAGATGACGTCGCCATTTCGTGAATTCAAGCATCGGCATCTTCATTCTTTGGCCAATGCTCGGCGTGAGCCAGAGAAACCAAGGCTTCGCGAACTTGTGTCGGGGTATTACAAGGCTCTTGAAAGGGCAACCAGTACAGCCCCTGACCGATGCGCAAATGCATGCCTTCGGTGTCGATTCCGGCCAGTTGTGCCGGTACGGTTTTCGGCAATCCGGCCAACTCGACGTAATGGGCGATAGCCTTGGCGTGGTCGCGGTTCATATGTTCGACCATACTTGCTTCCGCCTTGCCGGCAAAAGGGTTGGCCAGGGTGAGCTGATCGACCCAGTGAATCGCGCCGAAGCCACCGATGTAGCGATGGCGGACCGGTTTGAGGACCCAAAAGTCGAAGTCATGGGCCTTGTGATAGTTGCGCGACTCCGGGAAATAGCGGTAATAGCGTTCGGCGGCGGCCTCGATCACCTCGGGTTCTCTGAGTTTTTCGGCCTCGGCCAGATAGGTCAGGCGGCCGACGGCTTGTACATCTTCGGCTTTACGCTCGCCTACCAGCAGTGAACATTTGGCATCTTTGAGCAAGTTGTGGGTGTGCTGGGCAATCCGGCTGATCAGGATCAGCGGCCGCCCCTGCTCGTCCAGGCAGTAAGGAACCACCGAGCCGAAAGGAAAACCGGGCATGGCCTTCGAGTGCGTCGACAACACTCCGCGGTATTCCTTGAGCAGCAGTTCTCGTGCATGCTTAGCGGCTTCAATGCTCAATTTATGACTCCTTATATAGAATCCGTCGAAAATGGACAGGCGCCTGGAGCAAAGTTCCAGCAACGCCAACGGGGGCAGTTCTCATATGCAGCCGAACCACATCACGCGCGCAGGAGAGGCCTTGTAGAAGGAAACCACTCTGACCTGCTACCAGGGGCACGCGAATGCAACTCACTGACAAAGTAATCATTATCACTGGCGGTTGCCAGGGTTTAGGTCGTTCCATGGCCGAGTATTTCGCCGCCAAGGGCGCGAAGCTGGCACTGGTCGACTTGAACCAGGAAAAGCTCGATCTGGCTGTGGCTGCCTGCGAGGCCGCCGGCGTCGAAGCCCGGGCTTATCTTTGCAACGTCGCCAATGAAGAACAAGTGACCCACATGGTCGCTCGGGTAGCCGAAGATTTTGGCGCGATTCACGGTTTGATCAACAATGCCGGAATCCTGCGCGATGGCCTGCTGATCAAGGTCAAGGACGGTGAAATGACCAGGATGAGCCTGGCTCAATGGCAGGCGGTGATCGACGTCAACCTGACCGGTGTTTTCCTTTGCACCCGCGAAGTGGCGGCGAAGATGGTTGAGCTGAAGACTCAAGGCGCGATCATCAATATCTCGTCGATTTCCCGCGCTGGTAACGTTGGCCAGACCAACTACTCCGCCGCCAAGGCCGGTGTCGCCGCAGCCACCGTGACCTGGGCCAGGGAACTGGCGCGCTACGGGATTCGTGTCGCGGGTATCGCGCCAGGCTTTATCGAAACAGAGATGACCCTGAGCATGAAACCCGAAGCGCTGGAGAAAATGACGTCGGGTATTGCGCTCAAGCGCATGGGCAAGCCTGATGAGATCGCCCACTCGGCGGCCTACATCTTCGAGAACGACTACTACACCGGCCGGATCCTGGAATTGGATGGCGGTTTGCGCATCTGAAATCAAATCACGATCTTGTAGGAGCCCGGCTTGCCGGCGATAGCGGGCTTGAGTACGCCATCGCCGGCAAGCCGAGCTCCTACAGAAGCGATTTAATCGTCGCTGACGGTGATGCTCGGCATCGCCGGCGCATCGGCTTCCTGCAAAACGATCCGCGCACCGACGTGACGTGCCAGTTGTTGATAGACCATGGCGATCTGACTGTCAGGTTCGGCAATGACCGTCGGTTTGCCACCGTCGGCCTGTTCGCGGATCACTATCGACAACGGCAGCGAAGCCAGCAGCTCGACCCCGTATTGCGCGGCCAGCTTCTCGCCACCGCCTTCGCCGAACAAGTGCTCGGCGTGACCGCAATTCGAACAGATATGCACGGCCATGTTTTCCACGACGCCCAACACCGGAATGTTGACCTTGCGGAACATCTCCACGCCCTTGCGCGCATCCAGCAGTGCCAGATCCTGCGGCGTCGTGACGATTACCGCACCGGCCACCGGGACTTTCTGCGCCAGGGTCAATTGAATGTCACCGGTGCCTGGCGGCATGTCGATAACCAGGTAATCCAGATCACCCCAGGCTGTCTGTGTCACAAGCTGCAACAACGCGCCTGAAACCATCGGCCCACGCCAGACCATCGGTGTGTTGTCGTCGGTCAGGAAGGCCATGGACATGACCTCGACGCCGTGGGACTCAATCGGCACGAACCACTTCTGATCCTTGACCTTCGGTCGGGTACCTTCCGGAATACCGAACATGATGCCCTGGCTCGGTCCGTAGATGTCCGCGTCGAGAATCCCGACCTTCGCACCTTCGCGCGCCAGCGCCAGCGCCAGGTTGGCCGCAGTGGTGGACTTGCCCACGCCACCCTTGCCGGAAGCCACCGCCACCACGTTTTTCACGTTGGCCAGACCCGGAATCTGCGCCTGAGCCTTGTGCGCGGCAATTACACTGGTGACGTCGACCCTGGCCGTCACCACGCCATCCAGACCTTCGATGGCCAGTTGCAACAGTTGCGCCCAACCGCTCTTGAACAGTCCGGCGGCATAACCCAGTTCAAGCTCAACGGTGACGCGATCACCCTGGACGTCGATGGCGCGGACACAACCGGCGCTGACCGGATCCTGGTTCAGATAAGGGTCGGTGTATTGGCGAAGGACGGCTTCCACCGCTGCGCGATTGACTGCGCTCATGGGCAACTCCGATAGCAAGACTGTGAAAATCAGGGGGCTATCCTACCTGTTCTATGGCTATGACGGCATGCTTTCAGGATGAGACAAGGATCATATAGCCGAACATATAACTTGTAGCAGCTGGCGAAGCCTGCGTCCGGCTGCGTAGCAGTCGCAATTTGTTGATCCCGGTTTTCCTGAAGGAACCGGGATTCAGGTTTTACGACCGCTACGCGCCCGGACGCAGGCTTCGCCAGCTGCTACAAGGAACCGGAATAACACTCCACGGGGTGAAAAAAGTGCGCCGGCGCTTTATAGTGGCCGACCTCCGTTTCATCAAGTAGCCGAGCCCCATGTCCGAGCCACGCAAGATCCTCGTCACCAGCGCCCTGCCCTATGCCAATGGTTCAATCCACCTTGGCCATATGCTTGAGTACATCCAGACCGATATGTGGGTGCGCTTCCAGAAGCATCGCGGCAATCAATGCATCTATGTCTGCGCGGACGACGCTCACGGCTCGGCGATCATGTTGCGCGCGGAAAAGGAAGGCATCACCCCGGAACAACTGATCGCCAACGTCCAGGCTGAACACAGCGCCGACTTTGCCGAGTTCCTGGTGGACTTCGATAATTTCCACTCGACCCACGCCGAAGAAAACCGCGAACTGTCGAGCCAGATCTACCTGAAGCTGCGCGACGCCGGGCACATCGCCACGCGTTCGATCACTCAGTATTTCGACCCGGAAAAGAAAATGTTCCTGGCCGACCGCTTCATCAAGGGCACCTGCCCGAAATGCGGCACCGAAGACCAGTACGGCGACAACTGCGAAAAATGTGGCGCAACCTACGCGCCAACCGATCTGAAAGATCCGAAGTCGGCGATCTCCGGCGCCACACCGGTGCTCAAGGATTCGCAACACTTCTTCTTCAAGCTGCCGGACTTCCAGGAAATGCTGCAGAGCTGGACCCGCAGCGGCACCCTGCAGGACGCCGTGGCGAACAAGATCGCCGAATGGCTGGACGCCGGTCTGCAACAGTGGGACATCTCCCGCGATGCGCCGTACTTCGGCTTCGAGATTCCAGGCGAGCCTGGCAAGTATTTCTATGTGTGGCTGGACGCACCAATCGGCTACATGGCGAGCTTCAAGAACCTCTGCGCCCGTCGTCCGGAGCTGGACTTCGACGCGTTCTGGGCCAAGGACTCCACTGCCGAGCTGTACCACTTCATCGGCAAGGACATCGTCAACTTCCACGCGTTGTTCTGGCCAGCAATGCTCGAAGGTGCAGGCTACCGCAAGCCGAGCGCGATCAACGTCCATGGCTACCTGACCGTCAACGGCCAGAAGATGTCCAAATCCCGCGGCACCTTCATCAAGGCCCGGACCTACCTGGACCACTTGTCGCCGGAATACCTGCGTTACTACTACGCGGCCAAACTCAGCCGTGGCGTCGACGATCTGGACCTGAACCTCGAAGACTTCGTGCAGAAGGTCAATTCGGATCTGGTCGGCAAAGTGGTCAACATCGCCAGCCGCTGTGCAGGCTTCATCCACAAAGGCAACGCCGGTGTGCTGGTGGCCGGTAACGCCGCGCCCGAGCTGACCGAAGCGTTCCTGGCCGCCGCGCCAAGCATCGCTGAAGCGTACGAAGCGCGCGACTTCGCCCGTGCCATGCGCGAGATCATGGGCCTGGCCGACCGTGCCAACGCCTGGATCGCTGACAAGGCGCCATGGTCGCTGAACAAACAGGAAGGCAAGCAAGACGAAGTCCAGGCGATCTGCGCCCTGGGCGTCAACCTGTTCCGCCAACTGGTGATTTTCCTCAAACCCGTGCTGCCGTTGCTGGCCGCCGACGCCGAGGCGTTCCTCAACGTCGCACCACTGACCTGGAACGATCACGCGACCCTGCTCAGCAACCATCAGCTGAACGAGTTCAAACCGCTGATGACACGGATCGACCCAGTGAAAGTACAAGCCATGACCGACGCCTCGAAAGAGGACCTGGCCGCCAGCCAGACCGACACCGGTGCTGCGCAAGGTAATGGCGAATTGCTCAAGGATCCGCTGTCGGCCGAGATTGATTTCGATGCGTTTGCCGCCGTGGACTTGCGAGTGGCGTTGATCCTCAAGGCAGAACCGGTGGAAGGTGCAGACAAACTGCTGCGCCTGACCCTGGATATCGGTGACGAGCAGCGCAACGTATTCTCCGGCATCAAGAGCGCCTACCCGAACCCGGCCGAGCTGGAAGGCCGCTTGACCATGATGATTGCCAACCTCAAGCCGCGCAAAATGCGCTTCGGGATCTCCGAAGGCATGGTGATGGCCGCCGGTCCCGGCGGTGAAGAAATCTACCTGCTCAGCCCGGACAGCGGCGCCAAGCCAGGCCAGCGTATCAAGTAAGACTCAGCGCTGGATTGATCCCCCCACCATGTCGTTTCGTGGCGGGGGGATTTTCATATCCGGTGGGCCCTTCCTCCTTGCCGGATAAGGCCTAATCTTTAGGCTACAGACCTGTTCGCTCAACCCGGCACGATCATGACCGACCTTCTTCTCACGCTTATCAGCGCTGCCCTGATCAATAATTTCGTATTGCAATGGCCGCTAGGCGTCGATCCGCTGCTCCAGACAATCCGCGAACCGGGTGCCGAGCGCCAGCAAGTGCATGCTTTGGGCATCGCAACAACCTGCCTGATGCTGGTCAGCTGCGTCCTCGGTTATGCGCTCTACCATTACCTGCTGGTTCCGCTGGCATTGACGTCGCTGCGTTTGTTTGTCTTTTTGCCCCTCAGCATTTTGCTGATCAGGCCAATCCTGAGCCTGCTTTCGCGCTGTTTCCCACAGCTGCCATTGAGCAGCCTCTGGCCTCTGTTGGTGGGCAATGCTGGCGTCCTCGGCCTGGTCCTGCTCAGCACACAGGGCGACAAAGGCCTGGGCTATACGATCGCGCTGAGCCTCGGTGCAGGCTTGGGCTTCTGGCTGGTGTTGAGTCTATTCAGCGACTTGCGTCAGCGCACCCTCAATAATGACGTCCCTCTGCCCTTTCGCGGCTTGCCGATCGAATTGATCAGCGCCGGGCTGATGGCCGTGGCATTTCTCGGTTTCACCGGACTGATCAAAACATGAGTCTGATTCAACGCATAGATGCCCTGTTGCCGCAGACCCAATGCGGTAAATGCGGTCACCCCGGATGCAAACCTTACGCTGAAGGCATTGCCAACGGTGAGGCGATCAATAAGTGCCCACCGGGTGGCAGTGAGACCATTTCGGCGCTGGCCGATCTTCTGAAAGTACCGGTATTGGAGCTGGACACGGAACGTGGATCGGCCCCTGCGCAAGTTGCCTTTATTCGTGAAGCCGAATGCATCGGCTGCACCAAATGCATCCAGGCCTGCCCAGTGGATGCGATTGTCGGCGCGGCCAAGCTGATGCACACAGTGATCATCGACGAATGCACCGGTTGCGACCTCTGCGTGGCGCCCTGCCCGGTAGATTGCATTGAAATGCATCCATTGCCGCTGGCCACGGTGGTGCCGATTGTCGGAGGGCTGGCGTTCAGCCCGCAAGAACAACGCGCCCGGACCGAGAAGCGCAATCACGCGCGTCATCGTTTCGAACAGCGTAACGCTCGTCTGCGCCGCGAAGAAGAGCAAAAGCTGGCCGAACGCCACGCACGCGCCCAGCAGCACAGCGAAGTGCCAGTCGACCCGGTTCAAGCAGCCATCGATCGGGTTCAGGCGCAGAAAGCCGCCGCTGCCGATGCGGCCTTGAAAAAGGCCAAGATCGAACTGGCAATGAGCCGCGCACAACTGAACAAGTCGCTGAAGGCCTTCGGGCATCCGCCAACCTTTGAACAGCAGTCGCAACTGATCATTCTGCAACAACAGTTCGAGGTCGCAGAACTTGCGTTGGCGCAGCTGGAGAGCAGCGCAACACTCGCGCCACAGCCGGCTCCGGCCAAGGACGCCGACCTCAAGCGCGCGAAAATTCAATTGGCCATGCGCCGCGCCGAACTGCAAAAAGCCCGGAGCAGCGAAGCATCGATCGAGCAAATTGCGGAGTTGGTTACTGCCCTGGCTGAAGCTGAGCAGGCTTTGCACCGCGCCGAGAATGCCAGTGAGCAACCCGCTCCCGATCTGCTGCGGGTCGAGAAACGGCCCATCGATAATCGCCTGCGGCAGCTGAAAACCGAATTGGCCTACGCTCGAGCGGATGTCAGCAAGCTTGAGCGACACCCCGAGACACCAGCAGACCTCCTGACCAAGGCTCGAAACCGGCTGAGCGAAGCTGAGCGTCAGGTCAATGCTTATGTCGCCTCTTGAAAGGGTTGATGAGCGCCTTCAGCAGGCAATGAAGCTGGTGCTGCTGGCAACACTGCCGGGGATTTTCGTGTTGCTGTGGTTGTACGGCTGGGGGGTACTGATCAACTTGCTGCTGGCCGGTTCCACAGCGCTGGCCGTTGAGGCTGCCGTCCTCGGTTTACGCAGGCGTCCCCTCAAGCCCTCTCTGAGCGATGGAAGCGCGCTGGTCAGCGCGACATTGCTGGCCCTGGCATTACCGCCCTACTGCCCATGGTGGCTGACGCTGAGCGCAACCGCGTTCGCGCTGTTGTTTGGAAAACACCTGTATGGCGGTGTGGGTAAAAACCCGTTCAATCCCGCCATGCTTGGTTACGCACTGGTCCTGGTGTCGTTTCCGCAGCAGATGACGCACTGGCCGGCCTCCCACGGCATGGATCTGCTCGGTGGCTTGCAACAGGTATTGGGCTTCAGTTTCAGCGGCTCGGCACCCGACGCCTGGGTCCAGGCCACCGCCCTGGACAGTGTGCGGATCAACAAAAGCCTGACCATGGACGAACTGTTCGCCGGCAATGCCGCGTTCGGTCACTTTGGGGGTAAAGGAGCCGAGTGGGTCAATCTGGCGTTCCTCGCCGGCGGCGCGTTTCTACTGCAACGTCGGGTATTCAGCTGGCACGCCCCGGTCGGCATGCTTGCCAGTCTGTTTATCATCAGTCTGCTGTGCTGGAACGGCTCGGGCTCCGACTCCCATGGTTCTCCTCTGTTCCACCTGTTGACGGGCGCGAGCATGCTGGGGGCGTTCTTTATCGTCACCGAGCCGGTCTCTGGCGCCAGGAGCCCCAAAGCCAGGTTGCTGTTCGGAGCCGGCGTTGGCCTGCTGACCTACCTGATTCGTACTTGGGGCGGTTATCCAGACGGCGTGGCGTTTGCCGTGTTGTTGATGAACCTCACCGTACCCGCGCTAGAGCGCCTTTTCGCTCCCCAGCCGGAGCCTTCTGCGCCATGAACACAAATGTCGGCATACTGATTCTGGTGTTACTGGCCGGTCTGGGTGCAACTGCGACCTTCTTGGTGCAACAAGTCGCCACGCCACGCATCGCGGCAGAACAACGCGCAATACAAAACCGTAACCTGTTGGAAATGCTGCCCCAGGGAAGCTACGACAATCAGCCACTGGATCAGCCGCTCTCGCTCACGGACGTAGAGCTTGGCAGTAGCCGATTGCTTGGCGGCTATCTGGCGACTCAATCCGGTCAACCCAGCGCGGTGATTCTGCACAGTCAAACGGTGGGCTACGCAGGCCCTATAGAGCTGTTGATCGGGATCGGGGCAAACGGCAAGCTACTCGGTGTAAAAGCCCTCAAACAGTCAGAAACCCCAGGGTTTGGAGGCCGAATTGCAACGACCCCAAACCCTTGGCTGCAGAGTTTTTCCGGCAAATCACGCAATGATCCGCCCGATTCGGGCTGGGCACTTAAAAAGGACAGTGGCCAGTTTGATCAGATGGCCGGAGCAACGATTACCTCACGGTCGGTGATAAGTGCCATTCATGAGGCGCTGCGTTATTTTGACGAGCATCAGGCGCAACTCACAGGGAAGCCTGCTCATGACTAACACCACGACACTGCGCAATTCGCTGACGCTCGCGCCACTGATTGGCGTCAGCGACACGTTGGTGAAGGCCACCGGTTTGTGGTTGATGTCCATTCTGATCATCGCAATCTATGGCATGGCCATGAAAGCGATTCGGACCTGGCTCAGCCCGAGCCTGCGCCTGATGGCCAATATCGTGCTGGCTGCCACGATCGTCAGTTGTGCAGAACTGGCCTTGCAAGTCCGGGCTTTTGAACTGCATCAAAGCCTGGGAATTTATCTTGGGCTGATTGCCCTTCAATGCGTGCTGCTTGAGCTCAACGGTTTTTTCGAACAGTGCTCTATGTCTGACCGCCTACGACTGTCAGGCCTGTTCGGCGCGCTGCTGGTTGCGCTTGGCACGCTGCGAGAAGTCCTGGGAACGGGTTCCCTGGGTGCCCATCTGTCGTGGTTGGCAGGATCCACCGATAATCATTGGCAGCTTTGGTTATGGGCTCAGGATACGGGGCCACGCCTGCTCACTCTGGCGCCAGGTGGTTTTATCCTGCTAGGGTTGTTGATCGCCGCGAAACAGGCCTGGGCCGCTTCTTCGAAACCACACTGACTGCCGTCAAGGAAACGCTCTACCCATGAACGCTGCAAAACGTCTGGAAATATTCCGCCGGCTTCAAGAGGACAATCCGGAACCGAAAACCGAGCTGGCCTATTCCTCGCCGTTTGAACTGTTGATTGCAGTGATTTTGTCCGCCCAAGCGACTGACGTCGGGGTCAACAAGGCCACAGCAAAACTATTCCCGGTTGCCAACACACCTGCAGCGATCTATGCCCTCGGTGTCGAAGGGTTGTCGGAATACATCAAAACCATTGGCCTGTACAACAGCAAAGCGAAGAACGTGATCGAGACCTGCCGGTTACTGGTAGAGCGTCATAACAGTGAGGTTCCGCAAACACGCGAAGAGCTTGAAGCACTCCCCGGAGTGGGACGCAAAACCGCTAACGTGGTGCTCAATACAGCCTTTCGCCAGCTCACCATGGCCGTCGACACGCATATTTTTCGGGTCAGTAACCGAACGGGACTGGCTCCGGGGAAAAATGTCGTCGAGGTGGAAAAACAACTGATGAAGTTCGTGCCCAAGGAATTTCTGCTCGACTCGCACCACTGGCTCATCCTCCACGGACGCTACGTATGCCAGGCTCGCAAGCCACGCTGCGGCAGCTGCCGGATAGAAGACCTGTGCGAATACAAGCACAAGACCTCTGACGATTGAGCAAGCATAGATTTTGACGATCGATCGATTGAAAAAATCTTTTTTACCCGCCACCGGATTATCGTTATAAGGAGCGCCAACGGCAGTCTTAGCCTGGAGTTAACCTTATGAGCGCTGGTAAAGAGCAACTGGACGTAGAAGACGACTTCACCGCCGTTGAAGCAGAGGATGCCGAGCCTGTGGTGGAGGTGGCAAAGACCAATCTGAGCAAACGCCGCACCATTGATAATCTTCTGGAAGAGCGCCGTCTGCAAAAGCAATTGGCCGATTACGATTTTGATCTTTAGCACCTGAAAGCCTCCCGAAGCGGAGGCTTTTTTTATTGGCTGCCCAGCACCTTGACCACCGTTTTTCCCATGGACATCCCGTCGGCGATAGAGCAGTACCGGTCATGGAAAACAGGTGGCATCTGCAAGGGCGCCAAGAGAAAAGCATGTTGTGCGAGTACTCGGGTAGACCTGGATAAACCGATGAACACCGAGTAACGCGCAATGCCACCCGCCATCGCCACACCGGTCATTACATTCTCGCGTATCGCGATTCAAACCAAACCATTGCGTTGTGCAAGCTCAATCAGGTCAACCAATGAGCGGGCATTAAGCTTTAACAGCAAGCGCGTCTTGTATGTACTGACTGTTTTATTGCTGAGAAACATTCCATCGGCAATCTCCTTATTGGTCTTTCCACGTGCAAGTTGTTGTAGCACCATCATTTCCCGACCGGAAAGACGGTTGACCATATCCGCTTCGCTGGCATTCCCCAAACTCGAACGCACAGTATGCAACGCCTGATTGGGAAAATAGCTGTAACCGGAAAGCACTGCCTTGATCGCGCTAAGCAGTTCGGTCAGATCTTGTTGCTTGCACACATACCCCGCGGCACCGGCCTGCATACAACGCATGGAAAAATGTCCTGGCGCCTGCGAGGTCAATACCAGCACTTTTAAAGGCTGGGGTGTTGAAGTCAGACGCGCGACAACTTCCAAACCATCAAGTTTTGGAATTCCGATATCCAGAATAACAATATCCGGCACATGCTCACGGGCCAGCTGCAAGGCGTCCGCGCCATTATCCGTCTCCGCGATGACTTCATAGCCATGGCGCTCCATCAGCATGCGTACAGCCAGACGAATGACGGGATGATCATCCACGATCAGCACTTTATTCATGGGCAAGTCCAATTTTCGTTGTTCGATTTTTTAGAGTCTGCACAATAGCCTAGTCATTTCCCCCTTGGCATCGTGCCCCCCCCCGGTCACCAGCACCCAGAGACCATACCTACAAACAACACGGATTTACCCTACAAAAAAACACCGAAAAGGATGTGTCTTAAAATTTAATCAGCCTGCTACCCACCTTGGTTTGACGATCTTTTTTGTATCACATGACGTCCATAATGGAAGCTCGTCGAATCATTCAGGCTGAATTGTCGTTAGTTATTTTGTGGCAGATTATTATTGAATGACACTCAGCCACCTGCACTTCAGTGCAACCATGGGTATTTAGCAATGGAAAGAAACAATTCACTCCAGGCAACAATCCGCCGCTTCAAGCATCTCACCACTCAAGGTAATACACAGCATCAACTTTCCAATACAAGACGGACTAGCCGCATGGGCACTGCACAACCCACAGGATACTCCCTGTACTGAACTGACCTGCCAGACGCCTACTCGCACCTATTACGTCCGCTCTGTCCATTGTCAAACCGGGCCTGAAATCATTACAAGCAGCAATAAAAACCCAACAGAAAACCAAACCACCAACCTGCACAACGCCCATACTTGTCGTGAGCATCGATAATGAGCAAACCGTACCGACTTCAACGCTTGAAGGGAATCCCCTATTTATACGCAACCCCCAAAGTAACGTCGAGCTGGATGGCAGCCGCATTTAATCAAGCCATCTAGCTGCTTGCATCTCCACCAACGTGAAACCAAGGATATAAAAACAACACTATCAAGTGAGATAAAAATGAATAGACACCGAAAGAAAACAACCAACCCAATGACCATCATTGCCATCTTCGCAGCGCTAACAGAAGCTTCGGCAGCTGTATCATTTCCATTTTTTGACTACGAGGAACGTCAAGTCTATGTCTGGTTCCTGATTACTTTCCCCTATGTCCTGATACTGCTTTTCTTTGCCACGCTGAATTTCAACTACAAATCACTGTACGCGCCTTCCGATTTCGAGAAAGGAAAGCACTTCATCAAAATCATTGACGATGCAGCTCGTCCGGAAAGAGTGAAAACCACCCCTCCAGGCCCTGAGTTACTTAAACAGAAAAATCACACCGCCGACAAGGAGAAAGACTTCCGCCCACCGGCATAGTTGCCTGGATGCCCGCCACAGAACCACATATTCCGACAGCAGGAGTAGCGCTACTCATCACGCCATGGACAAGCCGCACCTGTGCATATCAATTTATTCGCACATCACACTCTTCATTTGCCTTTGGCACTGCACCGCTGCCACACCGTTGATACCCGGCAGATCAACGCAACAAAAGCAGAATCAAGACGGGGTAGAACAACCCGAATTCTGCGTGAGGCAGGATGAAAACAACGCCACATCAAGCGTCATTCAAGCGTTCACACCGAACAAGGCAGCTTGAACTAAACATAACATGCAAAAAAAATGGCCCTGCGTGCAGCAGGGCCATTTTCTTGAGTCGCATTCAGGCAATCAGAACAACTTCCGACCTTTGTTTGCGGCAATACGCATGCGCAATGCATTGAGCTTGATGAAGCCAGCAGCATCCGCTTGATTGTAAGCGCCGCCATCCTCTTCAAAAGTCGCAATATTGGCATCGAACAACGATTCATCGGACTTACGGCCGGTGACAATGACGTTGCCTTTGTACAGTTTCAGACGAACCACGCCATTCACGTGCGCCTGAGAGGCATCGATCATCTGTTGCAGCATCAGACGCTCAGGGCTCCACCAGTAACCGGTGTAGATCAGGCTGGCGTATTTAGGCATCAACTCATCTTTAAGGTGAGCGACTTCGCGATCCAGGGTGATCGACTCGATTGCACGGTGAGCACGCAGCATGATGGTGCCACCAGGTGTCTCGTAGCACCCGCGGGACTTCATACCGACATAGCGGTTCTCGACGATATCCAGACGGCCGATGCCGTTTTCGCCGCCAATACGGTTCAGCGTGGCCAGGACGGTGGCCGGAGTCATTTCAACGCCGTCCAGAGCGACGATATCGCCATTGCGATAGGTCAACTCAAGATAGGTTGCAACGTTCGGAGCGTCTTCTGGCGACTTGGTCCAGCGCCACATATCTTCTTCGTGCTCGGTCCAGGTGTCTTCCAGCACGCCACCTTCATAGG
This sequence comes from Pseudomonas sp. GW821-FHT02H09, assembly GCF_059421425.1. Taxonomy (NCBI): domain Bacteria; kingdom Pseudomonadati; phylum Pseudomonadota; class Gammaproteobacteria; order Pseudomonadales; family Pseudomonadaceae; genus Pseudomonas; species Pseudomonas sp. GW821-FHT02H09. Next base: position 16,941 of record NZ_JBWKVA010000022.1, on the reverse strand, counting down.
AGATGTGCAGCAGGTTGGCATCCATCGAGTACGGGGATTTTTTCTTGCCGTGGCGTTCGATAGGGATGTTGTGCTTTTCAGCGTAATCCATCAGCTTTTCACGGGAGAGCAGATCCCATTCACGCCATGGAGCAATGACTTTGACGCCAGGCTTCAACGCATAGGCGCCCAGTTCAAAACGAACCTGGTCATTACCTTTGCCGGTTGCACCATGGGAAATGGCGTCGGCGCCGGTTTCGTTGGCAATTTCAATCAAGCGCTTGGCGATCAACGGACGAGCGATGGAGGTACCCAGCAGGTACTCGCCCTCGTAAACGGTGTTGGCGCGGAACATAGGGAAAACGAAATCGCGGACGAACTCTTCGCGCAGATCGTCGATGTAGATCTCTTTCACGCCCATGGCTTGTGCCTTGGCGCGTGCAGGTTCGACCTCTTCGCCCTGACCCAGGTCAGCGGTGAAGGTCACCACTTCACAGTTATAAGTATCCTGCAGCCACTTGAGGATCACCGAAGTGTCCAGGCCGCCGGAATACGCCAGAACGACCTTGTTTACGTCCGCCATGCCATTACTCCACCGGGTTGTACGGAAAGCTTTCTAGTCTACCGCTCAAACCGGATATTTTACAGAGGCGCGACAGCTTATGACGATGAAGCGACAGATTATGTCGAGCGAGCGACGATTACAGCGGTTTCAGGACGTCGCCGCGGTATTGCCCGTGGAGCTGATCTGGGGGGCCGGCTTTTCGGCAGGTGCAACACGCTCAAGCTGAACATTGACCCGGCGATTCCTGGCCCGATTGGCGGGATTGGTATTGGGCGCCAGAGGATAACTCTCGCCGTGAAATCGCATGCTGATCTGCGACTCCTGGATGCCGTTGGCCTTGAAAAAGTCCATCACCGCCAAGGCTCTGCGCCGCGACAGATCGCGATTGGTCAGACGATTGCCGCTGTTGTCCGAGTGACCGTCCAGTTCGATGTGATTGACGGTTGGATCAGCCTTGAGGAACTCCAGCACCACCTGCAATCTGGCCTTGGCCTGCGCATCCAGGTCGATGCCACCGCCTGGAAAGCCGACCTCGGCATGCTTCACTTGTTCGAAGTTCATCGGCAACAGCTTGGCTGTGCACGCTTGATAGTCGCTGTAGGCCTTGTTGAATTTGACCGGCAACAAACGAACTTCGGAAACACGACCCTCACGGGAATAATGGCGAACCACCGGGCTACGACCATCCATCAGGCCACTGAACAATCGACCGGCCTGCGCCTGCGAGCTGTTAAACAGTACATCGCCGCTGCCGGCTCTCACCGAACCCAGATTGATGTCGCCGCGCCCCGGCTGCCAGGGCGCAGCCGCCGCCAACAAGGTCGCCGAGCCGCCACCGAGCATCGAGTTGTAGGCCTTGAGGCGGAACGTCGCCTGCTCGCCTGCACGCCGAACAAACTCACCCGAGCCAAAATCGGTAATAGGTTGGGTCAGACGGCACTCGAACTTGTCGCCTTCGACCTTCCACTCGATGCTCTCCAGACGCGTCTGGAAAGTCAGAGCCATCGCGGGCAGGCTGACAAACACACTGAGCAAGGCTAAATAACGCTGGCGCACGGGAGGCTCCACTGGCTTCTACACAAAAGACCGACACACGTTTACGGCATATCACTTGTTTACAGCACACCTATGGGATATCGGAAGCTTGCTGCAAAACTTGATAGCGAGTGCCTGAGAGAGTCTTTTCCGGTAGCATTCCCTTCAGTTTGACCCGCCTGGAATCCCCAATGTCCGACCGCCTGACCCTGCTGCGTCCCGACGACTGGCATATACATCTTCGCGATGGTGCTGTGCTAGCCAATACTGTTGCGGATGTCGCGCGCACCTTTGGTCGCGCCATCATCATGCCCAACCTGGTACCACCGGTGCGCAACGCCGCGCAAGCCGATGCCTATCGCCAGCGCATTCTCGCTGCGCGCCCGGCCGGCAGCCGTTTCGAACCGTTGATGGTGCTCTACCTGACCGATCGTACCGAGCCTCAAGAGATTCGCGAGGCCAAGGCCAGTGGTTTCGTCCACGCCGCCAAGCTCTATCCGGCCGGTGCGACCACCAACTCGGACTCTGGTGTCACCAGCATCGACAAGATCTTTCCCGCATTGGAGGCCATGGCCGAAGTCGGGATGCCGTTGCTGATTCACGGTGAAGTCACTCGCGGCGACGTCGATGTCTTCGACCGTGAAAAGCTGTTCATCGACGAACACCTGCGTCGGGTCGTGGAACGCTTCCCGACACTCAAAGTGGTGTTCGAACACATCACCACCCGCGAGGCCGTCCAGTTCGTCAGTGAGGCGGACGCCAATGTGGGCGCAACCATCACCGCCCATCACCTGCTGTACAACCGCAACCACATGCTGGTTGGCGGGATTCGCCCGCACTTCTATTGCTTGCCGATCCTCAAACGCAATATCCACCAGGAAGCACTGCTCGACGCCGCCACCAGTGGCAGCGAGAAGTTCTTCCTCGGCACCGATTCGGCACCGCACGCTCAACACGCCAAAGAAGCCGCGTGTGGTTGTGCCGGTTGCTACACCGCTTATGCTGCGATCGAGATGTACGCCGAAGCCTTCGAACAGCGCAATGCGCTGGACAAGCTCGAAGGCTTCGCCAGTTTGCACGGCCCGCGCTTCTATGGCCTGCCCGCAAACACCGACCGCATCACCCTGGTTCGCGAAGAGTGGACCGCCCCTACCAGCCTGCCGTTTGGCGAGCTGTCTGTAATCCCGCTGCGCGCCGGTGAAAAACTGCGCTGGCGTCTGCTGGAGAAACACTCGTGAGTGAAGACCATTTCGACGACGACCAAGACGGCCATAACGGTGGCGGCGGTTCGCGCCATCCGATGGCGGCCAGGTTTCGTGGCTACCTGCCGGTAGTCGTCGATGTTGAAACCGGTGGTTTCAACTCTGCCACCGATGCATTGCTGGAAATCGCAGCAGTCACCATCGGCATGGACGAAAAAGGTTTCGTGTTCCCCGAACACACCTATTTTTTCCGGGTCGAGCCTTTCGAAGGCGCGAACATCGAAGCAGCGGCTCTGGAGTTCACCGGGATCAAGCTCGATCACCCGCTGCGCATGGCGGTCAGCGAAGAAACGGCCCTGACCGATATCTTCCGCGGTGTACGCAAGGCCCTGAAGGCCAATGGTTGCAAACGTGCGATTCTGGTGGGGCATAACAGCAGCTTCGATCTGGCCTTCCTCAACGCCGCTGTCGCGCGTCTGGACATGAAGCGCAACCCTTTTCACCCGTTCTCCAGCTTCGACACTGCAACGCTGGCCGGTCTGGCGTATGGTCAAACCGTGCTGGCGAAGGCCTGTCAGACTGCCGATATCGACTTCGACGGTCGCGAGGCCCACTCGGCGCGCTACGATACCGAGAAGACTGCCGAGCTGTTCTGCGGCATCGTCAACCGCTGGAAACAAATGGGTGGCTGGGAAGACTTTAACGACTGATCACGTCGCCTGAAGAAATCACGCCCATAAAAAAACCGGCCTCTCAGCCGGTTTTTTTATGCGTGACGCGCAGCTTACAGCTTGCCGGCGTTCTCGCTCAGGTAAGCAGCAACGCCTTCTGGCGAAGCGGTCATACCTTTGTCGCCTTTTTTCCAGTTAGCCGGGCAGACTTCGCCGTGCTCTTCGTGGAATTGCAGGGCATCGACCAGACGCAGCAGTTCGTCCATGTTACGGCCCAGTGGCAGGTCGTTGACGATTTGCGAACGGACAACACCTTTGTCGTCGATCAGGAATGCGCCACGGAAGGCCACGCCGCCTTCGGACTCAACGTCGTAGGCCTTGCAGATTTCGTGTTTCATGTCTGCAGCCATGGTGTATTGAACCTGACCGATGCCGCCGGCATTGATCGGGGTGTTGCGCCAGGCGTTGTGGGTGAAGTGGGAGTCGATGGAAACAGCGACTACTTCAACGTTGCGCGCCTTGAATTCAGGAATGCGGTGGTCCAGAGCAATCAGCTCGGACGGGCAGACAAAGGTAAAGTCCAGTGGGTAGAAGAACACCAGGCCGTATTTGCCTTTGATGGCCGAGGACAGGGTGAAGCTATCTACGATCTCGCCATTGCCAAGTACGGCGGCGACGGTGAAGTCAGGGGCTTGTTTGCCTACGAGTACGCTCATTGGATATCTCCTGGTGTGGTGGAGTGAAGGACAAGATCCAGCCAAGTCTGCCACGGGTCAGCGACAACTCTGTGACGTGATCTCCCTTCGCAAGGACCGAGCATCATACACCGCGTTTTTGACCTGTCCTTAGCGGTTTTTATTACGACGTTAAAAAGCCGGTCTGACATTTGAAGACATCAACATCAAAGCTCCAATACCGTTCGTCAGCCAACCCCCATGCCAGCTCAAAGCTTTCAGAAAGCACTTTGACAATCATTCTCGTTAACATTAAGATCCATCGCAATTGAGCCATAACCAGCGACGGTTCTCACATATGTATGTCTGCCTCTGCACAGGCGTCACTGACGGGCAAATCCGCGATGCGATCTTTGACGGTTGCTGCAGCTACCGTGAGGTGCGCCAAGCCACCGGTGTTGCCAGCCAATGCGGCAAATGCGCATGCCTTGCCAAACAAGTGGTACGCGAAACCCTGACCGAACTGCAAAGCAGCCAGGCCGCGATCCCCTACCCAGTAGAATTTTCCGCCGCTTAAATTACGTATTTGAAAGAACCGGACTTAATGTCCGGTTTTTTTATGCCTAGAATTCAATCGCTTAGCACTAAGACGCGGAACACAAACATTCTTATTCCGATTAATTTTCATATATTATTCAATAACTTAGGTTTGACACTTGTAATTGCGCGGCTCAAACTCTGCTTTATATACAGCGGAGACAGGACAGGACTTCCATCATGAAAGGCGACATTACAGTCATCCAGCATCTCAACAAGATCCTTGCCAATGAGCTGGTCGCGATCAATCAGTACTTCCTGCATGCGCGCATGTATGAAGATTGGGGCCTGAACAAACTCGGCAAACACGAGTACCACGAATCCATCGACGAGATGAAACATGCGGACAAGCTGATCAAGCGCATCCTGTTTCTCGAAGGCCTGCCAAACGTACAAGACCTCGGCAAGCTGCATATTGGTGAACACACCAAGGAAATGCTTGAGTGCGACCTGCGCATCGAGAGAACCGGCCACGCCGACCTCAAGGCAGCCATCGCTCACTGTGAAGTGACTGGTGACTTTGGTAGCCGTGAACTACTGGAAGATATTCTCGAGTCCGAAGAAGAACATATCGACTGGCTGGAAACCCAACTGGGCCTGATCGATAAAGTCGGTCTTGAGAACTACCTGCAATCGCAGATGGGCGAATAACCTGGCGCCAAAATCTCGACGTAACAAAAAGCCCCGCCTTCTTTCGAGAGGCGGGGCTTTTGCGGTGATTACTCACTACCTCTGCAGGAGCTCGGCTTGCCGGCGATGGCGTCCTTGAGATGGCCATCGCGAGCAAGCTCGGCTCCTACACCTACACCTACAGGATCGCGTCAGGCTTCAGTCTTGTTCGCTGCGGCTTTTTCGACAGCAGCTTTGATCGTGGCCTGCAATGAACCGTCGGCGGCCATTTCAGTCATGATATCGCTACCGCCGACCAACTCACCGCCGACCCACAATTGCGGGAAGGTTGGCCAGTTGGCGTATTTTGGCAGGTTGGCGCGGATTTCCGGGTTCTGCAGGATGTCCACATAAGCGAACTTCTCACCACAGCCCATGACGGCCTGAGCGGCTTTCGCAGAGAAGCCACACTGCGGGGCATTCGGCGAGCCTTTCATGTAAAGCAGAATGGTGTTGTTGGCAATCTGCTCTTTAATAGTTTCAATGATATCCATGAAGCACCTCGGCTGAACTTTCCGACTCAGTTGTCGGCACGGTGGCGCATTGTAACGGAAAGCCGGGCGCCATGCTCGGTCTCCCCGACAGACACTCATCATCGCAGATTTCATCCAGCGGCACTCAGGCCGCCGCCACCTTGACCGGCACGCCGTTCAACGCTGCGTTGCCCGAAAGCTCATCCAGCTGTCGCTCATCAGTAAGGTCATTGGCGCTGGCACCCGGCTGGCCGCTGGCAATCCCCATCTGCACACCTGGCCGCGCATGTCCCCAACCATGAGGCAGACTGACCACACCCGGCATCATCTCAACACTTGCCAACACTTCAACTTCGATGGCTCCGACCCGTGAGCTGACACGCACCCGCTGCCCATCACTGAGGCCGCGACTGGCCAGGTCATCCGGGTGCATCAGCAATTGATGACGCGGTTTGCCTTTCACCAGGCGGTGATAGTTGTGCATCCAGGAGTTGTTACTGCGCACATGCCGACGGCCGATCAGCAGCAGTTCATCGGCCGATGGCGCTTGCTGCGCGGCAAAACGCTCCAGGTCAGCCAGAATCGCCGCAGGCGCCGCCTGAACGCGTTGATTGGCAGTCTTCAAGCGTGGCCCAAGATTGGCTTTTAGCGGCCCAAGATCGATCCCGTGGGGATAGTCGAACAAGGTCGCGACAGACAATTTATACGTCGAAGCATCGCCATATAGACCCGCACGCAGCCCTCGGTCGATCATTTGCGCCGGGGCAATGGTTGGTTTGAGTTGTTTGCCGCTCTTCGCTGCGAAGGCCTGAGCCAGGCCGACAAAAATTTCCCAATCGTGTAACGCCCCCTCGGGTTTGGCCAGAATCGCCCGATTGAAACGGCTGACGTTATGCACCGCAAACATATTGAACGTGGTGTCGTAGTGATCATTCTCCAGCGCCGACGTCGACGGCAGGATCAAGTCGGCGTAACGGGTGGTTTCGTTGATGTACAAGTCGATGCTGAGCATGAACTCCAGCCCGTCCAGCGCCTGCTCGAGTTGCCGGCCATTGGGCGTCGACAGCACCGGGTTTCCGGCTACCGTGATCAGCGCCCGTACCTGCCCTTCCCCTTCGGTGAGCATTTCTTCGGCCAGCGCCGACACCGGCAACTCTCCACCATATTCAGGACGCCCTGAGACCCGGCTTTGCCAGAGATTGAAATGACCACCCGAGGTCGAAGCCACCAGGTCCACCGCAGGTTCCGTGCACAGCGCACCACCCACCCGGTCAAGATTGCCGGTCACCAGATTGATCAGTTGCACCAGCCAGTGGCACAGGGTGCCGAATGACTGGGTGGAAACGCCCATACGGCCATAGCAGACCGCCTTGTCCGCGGCAGCGAAGTCCCGCGCCAACTGGCGGATCTGCCCGGCCGGAACTGCACAGCGCGCGCTCATCACCTCTGGAGTGAAACGGCTGACGGCCTGGCGAACCTCATCAAGACCATCCACAGGTAAATGGCTCTCGCGAGTCAGGCCTTCATCGAATAACGTGTTGAGCAACCCGAACAACAGCGCCGCATCGCCGCCCGGACGGACAAACACATGCTGGTCGGCGATAGCCGCCGTTTCGCTGCGTCGTGGATCGACTACCACAACTTTGCCGCCCCGCGCCTGAATCGCCTTCAGGCGCTTCTCCACATCCGGCACGGTCATGATGCTGCCGTTGGAGGCCAGCGGATTGCCACCCAGGATCAGCATGAAGTCGGTGTGATCGATATCCGGAATCGGCAGCAACAAGCCATGGCCGTACATCAAATGGCTGCTCAAGTGCTGGGGCAACTGATCGACCGAGGTCGCGGAAAACCGGTTGCGGGTTTTCAGCAAACCGAGAAAGTAATTGCTGTGGGTCATCAGCCCATAGTTATGCACGCTGGGATTGCCCTGATAAACCGCCACGGCATTGAGGCCATGACGCTCCTGAATCGCTCCAAACCGTTCGGCTACCAGCGCAAATGCCTCATCCCAGTCGATCGGCTGCCATTCGCTGCCAACCCTGAGCATGGGCTGACGCAGGCGGTCCGGATCATTCTGGATATCTTGCAGCGCTACCGCTTTGGGGCAGATATGACCGCGACTGAAAGTGTCCTGCGGGTCACCCTTGATCGAGGTGATCTGTACGCCAGCGCCGTCGACTGCAGTGGTTTCGATGGTCAAACCGCAGATGGCTTCACATAGATGGCAGGCACGGTGATGGAGAGTCTTGGTCATGGCCAGTCTCTATTTTATTCGAGGCAACCAGCGTCAGGCTGCGGGAGCAAAACTATGGTGCCTGACCGACTCCTGCGCCAGCGACGTTCGTCTTGTGAATCGAAGGATATCAGGCCAACCGATGGGGGGGGGGGGGGGGGGGGGGGGGGGGGGGGGGGGGGGGGGGGGGGGGGGGGGGGGGGGGGGGGGGGGGGGG
>NZ_JBWKVA010000022.1:391-8616 GCF_059421425.1 Pseudomonas sp. GW821-FHT02H09 | reverse complement strand
TAAGGATATCAGGCAAACGGTTGCCCCCCCCCCCCCCCCCCCCCCCGCAAAAGCCCGGCTCACCGATCAGCCGCCAGTGCTCGTCGAGCCCGGTTTTTTACATTAGGAAATGTTTCAGCCGGGCCTGCCTTATAGATCCTGCCCACATTAACCCCGGCTGAAGAGTCAGAAACCGACCGTTACGCTGCCTTGCCCGCCCCGTTTGATTGCCAAGCTGCTCGAGGGCAGTGTACAAATGCTGGGCTACTGTCAGGAAACAGGCTTCAAAAGCGCTACCGCGACCTCCTCGTAGCACCTCTGAACTCCCCTAAAAACCGTAGCCCTATTGGTAAGACGCGACATTTAATGTCAAGATCGCGCCTTCCCCTATTTCGTCGCCCCGTGCGGCTTCCGCCGCAGGTCTCGCCCGTTTTTCGAATAAACCCGGCTTTGAGTATCTGCGGTCTGTTGCAAAAAGGTAGTTAATGATGAGCGCAAGGCACTTTCTCTCCCTGATGGATTGCACGTCCGAAGAGCTGGTCAGCGTGATTCGTCGAGGCATCGAGCTGAAGGACCTGCGCAATCGCGGCGTACTCTTCGAGCCACTGAAAAACCGCGTTCTCGGGATGATTTTCGAGAAGTCCTCGACCCGTACCCGTATTTCCTTCGAAGCCGGCATGATCCAGCTGGGCGGCCAAGCGATCTTCCTGTCGCCACGCGATACCCAATTGGGCCGTGGCGAGCCGATAGGTGATGGCGCGATCGTCATGTCGCGCATGCTCGATGCGGTGATGATCCGTACCTTTGCCCACAGCACCCTGACCGAATTCGCCGCCAATTCCCGCGTGCCAGTGATCAACGGTTTGTCCGATGACCTGCACCCGTGCCAGTTGCTGGCCGATATGCAAACCTTCCTTGAACACCGCGGTTCGATCCAGGGCAAAACCGTTGCCTGGATCGGCGACGGCAACAACATGTGCAACAGTTATATAGAAGCCGCCATTCAGTTCGACTTCCAACTGCGTATTGCCTGCCCGCAAGGTTACGAGCCAAACCCTGAATTCGTCGCCAAGGCCGGCGATCGCGTGACCATCGTCCGCGATCCTCGGGATGCGGCGATCGGTGCTCACCTGATCAGCACTGACGTCTGGACCTCCATGGGCCAGGAAGAGGAAACCGCCAAGCGCCTCGCGCTGTTCGCGCCCTTCCAGGTGACTCGCGCCCTGCTCGATATCGCCGCACCGGACGTGCTGTTCATGCACTGCCTGCCTGCTCACCGTGGTGAAGAAATCAGCCTCGACCTGCTCGACGACAAACGCTCTGTCGCCTGGGATCAAGCGGAAAACCGTCTTCACGCACAAAAGGCCCTGCTCGAATTTCTGGTCGAACCGGCATACCACCACGCATGAGCCAGCCATTACTGCTTAACCTGCGCAACCTGGCCTGCGGCTATCAAGACCAACGGGTTGTACAGAACCTCAACCTGCACCTCAATGCCGGGGATATCGGTTGCCTGCTCGGCTCGTCCGGTTGCGGCAAGACCACCACTCTGCGGGCGATTGCCGGTTTCGAGCCGGTGCACGAAGGTGAAATCAAACTGGCCGGTGAAGTCATCTCCAGTGCCGGTTTCACCCTGGCGACCGAGAAACGACGGATCGGCATGGTGTTCCAGGACTACGCGCTGTTTCCGCACTTGAGCGTGGCCGAGAACATCGCTTTCGGGATCCGCGAGCATCCGCAAAAGAACCGTGTGAGCGAAGAACTGCTCGAACTGGTCAACCTGAAAAACCTCGGCAAGCGTTTTCCCCATGAGTTGTCGGGCGGCCAGCAGCAGCGTGTCGCGCTGGCTCGCGCACTGGCGCCGGAGCCGCAATTGCTGTTGCTCGACGAACCCTTCTCCAACCTCGACGGTGAACTGCGCCGCAAGCTCAGCCATGAGGTGCGGGATATTCTCAAGGCTCGTGGTACCAGCGCCATATTGGTAACCCACGATCAGGAAGAAGCGTTCGCGGTTAGCGATCATGTCGGTGTATTCAAAGAAGGTCGACTGGAGCAATGGGACACGCCATATAACCTCTACCACGAGCCTCTGACACCCTTTGTCGCGAGCTTTATCGGCCAGGGTTATTTCATCCGCGGCCAGTTACTCAGCCCGGAATCGGTGCAAACCGAACTGGGTGTACTGCGCGGCAACCGCGCTTATACATGGCCGATTGGCGGCGCTGTCGATGTGCTACTGCGTCCGGACGATATCGTCTATGCACCGGAAAGTGAGCTGAAAGCGCGAATCATCGGTAAAACCTTCCTCGGCGCATCGACGCTGTATCGCCTGCAATTGCCGACCGGTAGCCAGCTGGAGTCAATCTTCCCGAGCCATGTCGATCATACTGTGGGGGCCGATGTCGGCATTCGCGTGGCGGCAGAACATCTGGTGTTGTTTCAGGCCTCGGGCAGCACGGCGGCGCAGATCCCGGCTGTGGAGTCCGGTGTCCGGCGGTATTGCACCGCCAGTTGATGTTTTTTGCAGGAGCAGGGGGGACGCCTGGTTCTTGCCCGCGATGAACGATAGCGCAGTTATCGGTAACACTGCGGCACCTGCATCGCGGGCAAGCCTCGCTCCTACGACCCCTCCCTATCCCAGCATCAACTTCCCGCTGGCCACCAACGTGGCATTGCCGCCGATCTTCACCCGATCCCCTTCCAGACGACAGAACAACTCCCCTCCCCGCGCCGAACATTGATACGCCGTCAGGCTCGACTTGCCTAAACGCTGCGACCAGTAAGGAATCAGACTGCAATGGGTCGAACCGGTTACGGGGTCTTCGTTGATTCCAATCGCCGGGGCAAAATAGCGTGAGACAAAATCATGCGTGTTGCCCGGCGCTGTGACGATCGCTCCCAGCCACGCAAGTTTGGCCAAAGCGACCATGTCGGGCTGGCAATCCAGGACAGCCTGCTCGGACTCCAACACCACAAACAATTCGTTGGAACCCAGAACCTCCACCACCTCCACGCCCAGTGCTCGCTCCACTTCCAGCTTCACGCCAACCTCGCGGGGCACAACCACCGGGAAATCCAGCCACAGCCGCTCACCTTCACGACTGACGCTCAGGGGTCCGGACTTGCTGATGAAGTCGAGCCGCTCGACCGGCTCCCTATAAACCTCGAACAGGACGTAGGCGCTGGCCAGCGTGGCGTGCCCACACAGCGGCACCTCAGTGGTCGGCGTGAACCAACGGATATGCCAGCCTTGACCTTCGCGCACCAGGAAAGCGGTTTCGGCCAGATTGTGCTCGGCGGCGATTTTCTGCATCAACTCATCGGCGAGCCACACATCAAGCCGATAGACCATTGCCGGGTTGCCACTGAACGGGCGATCGCTGAACGCGTCGACCTGATGAAATTCAAACTGCATCACCCTACCTCTCCTTGAATATGCGACAGCGAGCATGCGCCCGGGCGCAATCCGGAACTAGGTACAGAGCAGGTTAATTTCCATCATACAGCGCCGATTCAAAGACCGTCGTTCAGGGGTCAAGCCCGGCCGATATCGGCAAACGTCGCCTGGGTATGCTCGGCCAGCACAGCCGCTGACAACTCGACCTCAAGGCCCCGGCGCCCGGCGCTGACAAAAATACTTGCGAAAGGTTGTGCGCTGTTATCGAGGAAAGTCCGCAAACGCTTTTTTTGCCCCAACGGGCTGATCCCCCCCAACAAATAACCCGTCGCCCGTTGCGCAGCGGCCGGGTCTGCCATCTCGACTTTCTTCACCCCCGCCGCATGGGCCAGCGCCTTCAAATCCAGACTTCCGACGACCGGTACCACTGCCACCAACAACTCCCCTTTTTCGCTGGCCGCCAACAGCGTCTTGAACACCTGAGCAGGATCGAGACCCAGCTTTTCTGCCGCCTCCAGACCATAAGAAGCCGCCTTCGGATCATGTTCGTAACTGTGCACTCGATGTTCGGCACGAACTTTTTTCAACAAATCCAATGCGGGGGTCATGGCAGTTCCAGGCTTGGCTAATGGAATAAATCGCTGATGACAGATTCTAGGTCATCGGTTGGCAAAAGGCTCTATCGCACCGCAGTTACGCCAGCTCACCGTTGAATCAAGCGGCCATCATCCTGCTCATTGGCAGCGTCCTCGCACACCCGTAACGCGATCATTTTGACGACGGTTAGTTAAAAAATGACCGATGGTTCACTTTCGACCTTTGACATCAGTGTTTCTTGTCTATATTTTTTCGAATCTGAATATGGATCCAACAGTTCCAAAGTCGTACCCAGCAGCAAGCCGAGGCAAAGATGGGGATTCTTGCCTTGGTGAAAATCGCACTCTGAGCCTTTCCAAAAGCGCCGGACAACAACAATAAACGAGGTTTTCAATGACGACTGCTCTACAACAACCTTCGCTCTCAAGCCAATGCATGGCCGAGTTCCTGGGTACTGCTCTACTGATTTTCTTTGGTACTGGTTGCGTCGCCGCGCTCAAGGTCGCGGGTGCCAGCTTCGGCTTATGGGAAATCAGTATCATCTGGGGGGTCGGCGTGAGCATGGCGATCTACCTGACCGCGGGCATTTCCGGCGCGCACCTCAATCCGGCAGTCAGTATTGCACTGTGCATTTTTGCCGACTTCGAAAAGCGCAAGCTGCCGTTTTACATCTTCGCCCAGATCGCCGGTGCCTTTTGCTCAGCGTTGTTGGTTTACACGCTTTACAGCAACCTGTTCTTCGATTACGAACAAACCCATCACATGATCCGTGGCACCCAGGCCAGCCTGGAACTGGCATCGGTGTTTTCCACCTATGCGAACCCTGCCCTGTCCACTGGCCAGGCGTTCCTGGTTGAAGTGATCATCACCGCCATTTTGATGGGTGTGATCATGTCTCTGACCGATGACAACAACGGTCTGCCGCGCGGTCCGCTGGCGCCTTTGCTGATTGGCCTGCTGATCGCCGTAATTGGTAGCTCGATGGGGCCGCTGACGGGTTTCGCGATGAATCCGGCTCGGGATTTCGGACCTAAACTGATGACCTTCTTCGCGGGCTGGGGTGAAATATCTTTCACCGGCGGGCGCGATATTCCTTACTTCCTGATTCCGGTATTTGCCCCGATCGTTGGTGCCAGCCTTGGCGCTGCCGCCTATCGCGGGCTGATTGCTCGTCATCTGCCCGTCGCCATACCTGCTACAAAGGATGCAGAACGCGTTATTGACGCAATGTAAGAATTTCTTGAAACCGGCGGCGCGAAATCCTGCCCAACCCTGATCTCGCGCCCCACCCCACTCCCTTATTTCGTCCAAGGCAATCGACATGACCGACACTCAGAACAAGAACTACATCATTGCCCTCGATCAGGGTACGACCAGCTCCCGAGCGATCATTTTCGACCGCGACGCCAACGTGGTCTGTACCGCTCAGCGCGAATTCGCCCAGCATTACCCGCAAGCCGGCTGGGTCGAACACGACCCGATGGAAATCTTCGCCACCCAAAGTGCGGTGATGGTCGAAGCCCTGGCTCAAGCCGGCCTGCATCACGATCAGGTTGCAGCCATCGGCATCACCAACCAACGCGAAACCACAGTGGTCTGGGACAAAACCACCGGCCGCCCGATCTACAACGCGATCGTCTGGCAGTGCCGACGCAGCACCGAGATCTGCCAGCAGCTCAAACGCGATGGCCATGAGCAGTACATCAGCGAAACCACCGGCCTGGTTACCGATCCGTACTTCTCCGGCACCAAACTGAAATGGATTCTCGACAACGTCGAAGGCAGCCGCGAACGTGCCCGCAACGGCGAACTGCTGTTCGGCACCGTCGACAGCTGGCTGATCTGGAAGTTTACCGGCGGCAAGACCCACGTTACCGACTACACCAATGCATCGCGCACCATGCTCTTCAACATCCACACCCTGGAGTGGGATGCGAAGATGCTTGAGGTGCTGGATATTCCGCGCGAGATGCTCCCGCAAGTGAAGTCGTCTTCGCAAATCTACGGCCATACCAAAAGCGGTATCGCTATCGGCGGGATTGCCGGCGACCAACAGGCCGCGCTGTTCGGCCAGATGTGCGTCGAACCCGGCCAGGCGAAAAACACCTACGGCACCGGCTGCTTCCTGCTGATGAACACTGGCGACAAGGCCGTGAAATCCAGTCACGGCATGCTCACCACCATCGCGTGCGGCCCGCGTGGCGAAGTCGCCTACGCGCTGGAAGGCGCAGTGTTCAATGGCGGCTCCACCGTGCAGTGGCTGCGTGACGAGCTGAAAATCATCAACGACGCTCACGACACCGAATACTTTGCCAACAAGGTCAAAGACAGCAACGGCGTGTACCTGGTCCCGGCCTTCACCGGTCTGGGCGCCCCGTACTGGGACCCCTATGCCCGTGGCGCGCTATTCGGCCTGACCCGTGGCGTACGCGTGGATCACATCATTCGCGCAGCCCTGGAATCGATTGCCTACCAGACCCGCGACGTGCTCGACGCCATGCAACAGGATTCCGGCGAACGCCTCAAAGCCCTGCGCGTCGACGGTGGTGCAGTTGCCAACAACTTCCTGATGCAATTTCAGGCGGACATTCTCGGCACTCACGTCGAACGCCCGCAGATGCGTGAGACTACCGCACTGGGTGCAGCCTATCTGGCGGGCCTGGCCTGTGGCTTCTGGAGCAGCCTGGATGAGCTGCGCGGCAAGGCCGTGATCGAACGCGAGTTCGAACCTCACCTGGCCGAAGCCGAGAAGGAAAAACTCTACGCCGGCTGGAAAAAAGCGGTGAGCCGCACCCGTGACTGGGAGCCGCACGAGGAGGCTAAATAAGCCAGAGCACGGACTCGTATCGGCATGTAACTGGTAGGGAGTGGATTCGTGCGGCATCATGGGCAAATTTTGCACGGCAGCCCCAAGGAAGCCCATGAATCTGCCTCCCCGTCAGCAGCAAATCCTCGAGCTGGTCCGCGAACGCGGTTACGTCAGCATAGAGGAAATGGCTCAGCTATTTGTCGTTACACCGCAGACCATCCGCCGCGATATCAATCAATTGGCGGAAGTGAATTTATTGCGTCGCTATCACGGCGGCGCAGCTTACGATTCAAGCGTAGAAAACACTGCCTACGCCATGCGTGCCGATCAAATGCGCGATGAGAAACAACGCATCGCCGAAGCCATCGCCGCGCAGATTCCCGATCACGCCTCGCTATTCATAAACATCGGCACCACCACCGAATCCATCGCCCGGGCGCTGCTCAATCACACCCAGCTCAAGGTGATCACCAACAACCTGCACGTCGCCTCGATCCTCAGCGCCAAGGATGATTTCGAAGTCCTGCTCGCTGGCGGCAATGTGCGCCGTGACGGCGGTGTCGTCGGTCAGGCCAGCGTCGACTTCATCAATCAGTTCAAGGTCGACTTCGCCCTGGTCGGTATCAGCGGCATCGATGAAGATGGCAGCCTGCTGGATTTCGACTATCAGGAAGTGCGGGTTTCCCAAGCGATCATCGCCAATGCCCGCCAAGTGATACTGGCGGCCGACTCCAGTAAATTTGGCCGCAACGCCATGGTTCGATTGGGACCGATCAGCCTGATCGATTGCCTGGTCACCGATCAGGCACCAGTGCCTGCGCTGGCGCAATTGCTGAGCCAGCACAAGATTCGGCTGGAAGTGGTTTAAGCCACGACAGGCCGGGCGCACTCTGCGTGGGAACGATCATTGGCAGATCTCACACCCAGCAATCAATCAAAAGAACGGACGACCCTGAGGTTGCCCGTTTTGTTTATGGTGCCATCTGCGCCCGTAGTCGTCGTCCGATCACGTCCAGCAGATCGCAGCCATCGCGCAGCAGGATGGCGAGGACCCGGGCGAAGGAGTAGATCGTTCCCACGCTCTGCGTGGGAATGCCTCACTGGACGCTCCGCGTCCGCTTCGGCAGTGACGCAGAGCGTCACGGGCTGCATTCCCACGCAGAGCGTGGGAACGATTATTGGCAGACCTGACACCCAGTAATCAAAAAACAGGCGCCTCTGAGGTTGCCCGTTTTGTTTATGGTGCCATCTGCGCCCGCAATCGCCGTCCGATGACGTCCATTAAATCGCAGCCGTCGCGCAGCGGGATAGCGAGGACCCGGGCGAAGGAGTAGATCGTTCCCACGCTCTGCGTGGGAACGATCATTGGCAGACCTGACACCCAGTAATCAAAAAACAGGCGCCTCTGAGGTTGCCCGTTTTGTTTATGGTGCCATCTGCGCC
>NZ_JBWKVA010000022.1:0-293 GCF_059421425.1 Pseudomonas sp. GW821-FHT02H09 | reverse complement strand
CCCGCAATCGCCGTCCGATGACGTCCATTAAATCGCAGCCGTCGCGCAGCGGGATAGCGAGGACCCGGGCGAAGGAGTCGATCGTTCCCACGCTCTGCGTGGGAATGCCTCACTGGACGCTCCGCGTCCGCGTTGGCAGTGACGCAGAGCGTCACGGGCTGCATTCCTTTGCGGCGCGTGGGAACGATCATTGGCAGATCTGACACCCAGTAATCAAAAAACGGGCGCCTCTGAGGTTGCCCGTTTTGTTTATGGTGCCATCTGCGCCCGTAGTCGCCGTCCGATGACGTCCA
>NZ_JBWKVA010000021.1:71129-135542 GCF_059421425.1 Pseudomonas sp. GW821-FHT02H09 | reverse complement strand
GAAGCCCAGGATGTGCCCGTGGTGCGGTTGCCAGGGGTCAAGGTGCGCGTGCCACTGGGCAGCTTCGCCCAAGTGTCGTCGCCCTTGTCGGTACCCACCGAAGTGAGCGTACTGGACATCTCTCTCGAGGACGGCGCTGAAGTCAGCGTGCCGATCCCCGAAGGTCACGTGGCGTTCGTGATGCCGATTGACGGCGAAGTGTGGGTCGACGGCATCCCCTTCAATCTCATCGAACTCACGCTGCCGGTGAATCTGCCGCTGCGTGACGATCGCGTGGTCAGGTTGAGCGCACCCAAGGGCAACGCCAAGGCCGTGCTGTTTTCTGGCGTCCCGTTGAATCAACCGGTGTATTGGCAAGGACCGTTGGCGCTTGCCTCTCAGCACGCGCTGGCCGAAGCCGTTGACGGCTACCAGCGCGGTGCGTTCGGAAAGCTGCAATCTCGTTGATAGACCTGAAATCGAGAGCGCTTTCCCTTAAGCCAGGCTTTGGGGCGTGGCAACATGCCCGAACTGCCTGCCCCCGACAACGCCACTCCCTCTTTGGCAGGTACATGACGTTATGACTAAAGATACGCCCTCCCCATCAGCCACCCCTAAACAACGAACGTCGTACCGCCCCACATTGCTGCTGATCGCGGCCATAGTCCTTCTGGTGGTTGCCTTGTGCGGTGCCTACGTCCTGAGACTGGATAGCGAATCCACCGACGATGCCTATGTCGACGGCAACGTTGTTCAGGTGACCTCACAAGTCAGCGGTACCGTAACGGCAATCAGCAGCGACAACACCGATCATGTCGATACCAACTCGCCACTGGTGAGATTGAACGCCGTGGATGCCGAAATCCAGTACGAACGCGCCCAGTCGAACCTCGCTCGCGCAGTACGTCTGGCACGCACTGAGTACTACCAGGTCCAGCAACTCCAGGCCGAGGTAGAACAGCGTCAAATCGACGTGCGCAAGGCCCGGGATGATTTGCGTCGACGCAACCAACTCGCCGCTAGTGGTGCAGTTTCTCGTGAAGAGATCAGTCACACCGCCGACGTACTCAAAAACGCAATCGCAGGGCTTGATGGGACCCAACACGCCCTCTCCATTCGGCTCGCGATGGTCGACGGCACCACACTTCGTACTCACCCGGATGTGCTGGTGGCGGCAAGCAACCTGCGTGATGCCTACATCGCCTTGCATCGCACGCAAATCTATTCACCGGTTGCAGGTGTAATCACCAAACGCACCGTGCAGGTCGGACAAAGAATCAATCCGGGCGTCGCGCTGATGTCGGTGGTGCCGGTTGACCAAATCTGGGTCAATGCCAACTTCAAGGAATCGCAGATTGAAGACCTGCGTATTGGCCAGCCCGTTGAACTGCGTGCGGATGCCTACAGCCGCAGCGTCATATTCCACGGGACCATTGTCGGCCTGGATGCCGGCACCGGCAGTGCTTTCTCCTTGCTGCCGGCTCAGAACGCTACCGGCAACTGGATCAAGGTGACCCAACGGGTGCCGGTAAGGATCGCTTTACGGCCACAGGAAATCACACAGAACCCCTTGCGCCTGGGTTTGTCCATGCGCGTCGCGGTCGACACCACCGATCGCAATGGCCCTGTCCTGAACAAGACAGCTACACAGCAACCGATTTACAGCACCGAGATTTTCAAGAACGAACTCCAAGACGCCAATGAAGTTGTGGAACGCGTGATCAGTGCCAATGAGGGTAGTGACCATGCCCCCAAAAACCTGAAATTTTGACGGGGGGATCATGTACAGAAAACACGCCGCCTTATTGTTCACTGTGGGCCTGCTCTGTGCACTGGAATATTTGCAGGCTGGCATGATCGCTTTTGCCTCTGCACCGATTCGCGGCGAAATCGGGGCCAGCCCTGACGAGTTCAGCCTGGTGGCCGCCCTGTATGCCTGTATCGCAGTGGTGGTGATTTCGAAACAGCATTGGTTGACGGAGCGCCTGGGCTGGCGCAATTTCATGCTCGGCTCAATCAGCGTTTTCGTGCTGGGCGCTTTCGTGTGCGGTGTCAGCGTTGATTTGACCAGTTTCACCGTAGGCCGAGTCGTCATGGCCCTGGGCGGGGCTTCGTTCATGACTTCGGCACGGCTCATGATCAACCTGCTGCCCCCTGGCCCGGGCCGGTTCACGGGCATCAAGGTATTTGCCACCGGGCTCGCCGGCGGGACGGCTGCGGCGCCTTTTGTCTCGTCATTGGTGGTGGCCGAAAATACCTGGCACGCAATCTTCTGGATATTAATCGTCGGCGCCTTGGTCGCAGCAGCACTTTGCGTGCGTTTTCTGCCTACCAGCCCTATCCCTGAGGAGGACCAAACCCCCTCGAACCTGGCAAGCATTCTCTTGTTGTCGGTCAGCAGTTTCTTTCTGCTCTATATCTTGCAGCGGTCCTACTACGACTTTTATAACGACACCTTCATCATCGTCGTGTGCGCACTCTTGGCAGCACTGGGGGTGTACACCTTCTTCCACGCAGAACACAACAAGGCAAAGCCCTTCCTGAAGGTCAGAGACTTGATGCAGCCTCGTTACCTCCAGGGCGTGGCGCTGTTTTGCTACGCCTACGTTGTACTGGGTGCCAATAACTACATCTTGCCGTACTTCCTGCAAACGGGACTGGGTTACTCCTGGGACACCATCGGTACATTCCAGGCCATCGGACTGACCGGCACCCTGGCCACCTGGGTCATCATGGCCACTCTCCTTCCAAAGTACCCTGCCCCGAAGAAATTCTTCATTCTGGGATTCATCGCGCTGGGTGGCTTTGGCTGGCTGCTGTCCTCGCTGACGCCCAGCGCCAATATGTGGTCGAACATTCTGCCGGCATTGATACTCAATGGATGTTTTGTAATGTTGGTGATGTCGACCGCGGCCATGCAGACCTTTCGGGATGTGATGCAAGAAGAGAAGCTCTTCGCGCATGCCTATCAGATCAAAAACATGATGGGGCAGATCGCCATGGCGATTGGCACCACGGCTGCCACATTGTTTCTGCAATGGCGCATCACCACGCAATACAACAACCTCAATGTGCATTTCAGCGCCAGCGACCCTCTCTATATCGAGCAGACTCAACAGCTGGCGCAAGCACTGTCATCCGAAGTGGGCACCACGACCGCGAATCAAATCTCGGTGGCGATGCACGCACAAATGCTGCAGCAGCAATCGACCCTGGTCGCCAGCATGGAATACTTTTGGGTCGTGATCGGCGTGGCGGTGATCGCGCTCATCATTTCAGTCACGCAGAAGACCTTCAGATGAGCCGGAATATTTCCACGAATGCAGACGCTATGAGTGCTTACTCGCGATGAACACTACTCCCCCGGAAATCATTATTGTCGGCGGATCCCTTGCTGGCCTCACGCTGGCGCTCGCTTGCGCGACCAGGGGCGTGCCCGTTCGTGTCGTTGAGCGTTCTGTTGGTCGCGTGCATGGTGGAGACAGCCTGAGCATCGATCTTGACGTGGTTGCGGCGACGGTTGGCCATGATCCACGAGCTGCGCCCATTTTGCCCGTGGTCCCCGCTTATCGCGAACTGACGACCTGGCCAGCGCTTTACAACTGGCTACGAAACCGGACTCTCGCAACACCAGGCATCGTCCTCGAAGAAGGCAAAGCTGTCACCTCGGTCGCAGACCTTGGCGATAGGGCGCAAGTTTCCTTTGCCGACGGAACCCAGAGGGTTGCCGCCGCAGTGATCGGTGCGGACGGATATCGCAGCATCGTTCGCCAGTCGATCATGCCAGATGCACCACTTGCCCGCTACGCCGGCTATCTCGTGTGGCGTGGGCTGGTCGAGGAGCGAATGCTCGTGCATCCCGTTCAATGGCCATCGAACGGCGGCCTATGGATTGAGTTCGTGGGCGGATATCGTCTGGTTGCTGCAATACTTCCTGGTCGCGATGGCTCGCTGGAACCAGGTCAGCGTCAAATCACATTCGCTTGGTTCGATGTGCATCAGGAAGCATTGCTTCGTCGCACCGGCTGTCTGACTGCCGATGGCCATATCGTGGGCACACTCGGGTGCGGGACGATCGGCGAGGACGTGAGGTCTGAACTGGTCGCCCTGATCCCACAGGTCTGGCCTGCGACATGGGCCGAGGCGTTAACTGTCGGCGTGCGCTCAGCAAATGTATTGAGCGGCGCTCCGATTGCCGAGTACAAGCCGCAGCGGTTGGCACGTGGTGCATTGGCCATCATCGGCGACGCTGCCCACGTCGTTTCACCTATGACCGGGCGCGGCTTCCTGACCGGGGTGGAAGATGCGGCGGTGCTGGCCCGAATGCTCGCAGACCGAAACGCAGACGAACCCATTGCCGCCGTGCTGAACCGTTATGAAGAAACACGATTACCCTTCGTCCGCGGATTGGTCGCCCATTCAAACCGGATCAGCGCCGAATATCTTCGTTATGCAGTAACCAACTGATCTAGGAACCGTCGCTTTGCCCGAAGTGCCATGCGCTTCGAGCAACGCGACGGGATCGTGGTTTATTGGATGCCAGCACCCAAGGCCGGGAATACATCGGTGAACAACAAGCCAATTAGTTGCTGTCCGTTAGGTGTGGACCAATCCTGTCCGATCTCCGCCATGAGCGTATTGGTGGCGGTGAGCACGACACCGGCATCGTGCATTCGTTGACGGGCGAACTCTTCGGAAAGATCGCTGGGCGAACCCGAAGCATCCAGCACGGCCTGCACGGCAAAGCCTTCGAGCGCAGCATCGATTGCCGGAAAGATAAGACAAACGTCGGTGGTCACACCTGCCATGATCAGATGTTTGCGCCCAGTGGCAAGCACCGCATTGTGGAAGTCGGCATATTCCCAGGCATTGACCACACCGGGACGCTTGATCCGTGCCGCGTGCGCTTCCGGGAGTACCGCGGCGATTTCCGGAAGAATCGGGCCCTGAGCCTGATCTTCCTGGCTGGATGTAATCACGACCGGCATGTTGAGGATCTTCGCCATCTTGGCCAATGCAATCGACTGCTTGGCGGCAAACTCAGGGTCTATGTTTTTGATCAGTTGCATCGTGCCGACCTGATGGTCGATCAGCAACAACGCGGCGTTCTCTGCAGTGAATCGTACGTCAGCCATAGTACAAATCCTCGTTTCGTTGGGTTCAAACAAAGGGTAGCGGTGGTCCGCTGAACAGCACTACGTTGGCACTTCCCCGCGGGGCTCTTAACTCGACCTCGCGTGGAGCATCCTGCGCCGGGAATACCGGGAGTTTGAGGTCCTCGCGATTGAAGCGCTGGGCCGCCACTTCCACCGTGCCTTCGATTGGCATGATGAACATGCAGTGGCCTGCGGCAATCGGCACACTCAGTTCGGCCCCCTCCTCCAGCAAGATGTCGAGCATTGTCACCTCGGTCGGTGGAGTCAGCGGGGAGCTCTGTTCACGATAGCTCCCCAACGGTACCCGCACCTTGGTACCTGGCTCCTGCATGACCGGCACATCCTGCGCTTCGAGTATCAGCGGGAACGGAGCGATGCCCCGGCGCGATGGAGCGAGAGCGACAAAGATCTGCAGTCCGTGAACCGTTTTGCCGGCTTCAGCCGGGACCTCCTCGTGCGCCACGCCACGGCCGGCGGTGGTCCAGTGCAGGCCGCCCGGTTGAATCACGTTTTGAGTGCCGATCGAGTCACGGTTGGCCATTCCCGTCTCGGAATCGGGAAGCAGGTAGGACAACGCCGAAATGCCGGCATGCTGGTGTGGCGCAAAGGTCGGCGCGCTCATCCAGTAGTGGTCGACCCCGATGAAGGGGGAGATCAATTCTGGTTCGGTGCGCAGACCGTAACCGTGGAAATGGCCGCCTAGATTGGCGCGATTAAGCTGGGCGATAACGACAGACATGACGGCGGCCTCTGGTACTAGCGGTAGCGTTCAATGCGCGACAATGAGTGTGACCTCGCCCTCTCTCACCGAACAGCAATGGCTTATCTTGCATAGGGTGCGAAAAACGCCTCGAACGCGGCCAGCAATGCCTCCGGGCGCTCTTCCGCCGGGTAGTGACCGCAATCCGGAATGACCACCGATTCAACATTCGAAGCCACCGTGCGCAACTCGGCTTCGACGCTGTCGCCACAGGCAAGCGCACCCGAAAACGCCAGCACCGGTAAGGTCAGGCGTGTTGCTTTGCGCTCTTGGTTCTGTGGAATCGACTGATCAATTGCGCGGTAGTAGTCGAAGCTGGCCCGCAAGGCTTGTGGATCGCGCTTGAGTTGTTCGATGTAGAAATCAACCGCGTAACGGGGTACGGCCTCTGGCGAGCCTGCTTTGGTCGCGAACTGGTGACCGAAGTAGAGTTCTTCGCGACCACTGACCAGTTGCTCGTTGATGCCCAGCGCCCGATTGAAGTTGAAATGCCAGAGAAAATCACTGAGCCAGCGCTGCTCAGGCAGCAATGGTGGGGAGTCCGACACGCCAGGAATGAGCGCCTCGCCCAGCGCAATGCGCTCGATTCGGGCGGGTTGTTCGTGTGCCATGGCATAACCTGTCCACATGCCGATGTCATGACCGGCCATGGCGAAGGACTCATGCCCCAAGGCGTCCATCAGCGCAAACATGTCTTGGGCCAGGGTCCGCGAGTCATAACCCTCCTGGGCTTTTTCTGAAAGCCCGACGCCCCTTGGATCGACAGCGATCACGGTGAACGTGCGAGCCAGCGGCAGCATCAGGTAACGCCACGCAAACCAGTTTTGCGGCCAGCCCCCGAGCAGTAGCAACGGCTTGCCCTGCCCGCCAATGACGGCGTGCAGTTTCACGCCGTTGGCAGCGATCTCGTAGCTTTCGAAGATGTCAGAAAAACCCGTTGGCAGCTTTGGTACGCCGTGCACAGAGCCGAAGCCGCTCAGTGTCTTGAAGTGTTCCGGTTGCAGCATCCCAAAGCCCGCCTGATTGATTTAATAACCAGAAAGAACATAAGTGAGACGCCAGATACTGACTAGACAGGAAAATCACCAAGGACTGTTGTGCTTACGCACCAATCACGACGCAAGGGTATGCAAGGGCCATGACGGGCGCCCCTACTCAGCAGATGAAACCTATAGGCCAGGCTTAAAATCGCATGACAGCCTGGAGCCAGAGCCGCTCGCCGCGAGCCCTATTTTCGACTAGCGTTTCATGCTGCCACTTCATCAGTACGCCAAATTCAGGGGTTTGATATTTCACAACAGGGCCAAAAGCAACGATTTGACCTCGATTGCCATCCTCCCCCACGGATTCACCGTGACTTTCATCATCACTCACCTGCTTGTACAAATACCCACTGACTCCAACCTGCCAGTTCTTGTTCAAACTGTAGCCAAGATGGTAGTCAGCATTCAGCTCTCGTCCCGACCGGTAATCAGTCGCATGATTATTGTCGTTTATCATGTAGAGAATCTTGGCACTTATCTCCACCTCCTCTATCGGGTTCGCCGTGAAGGAGTACCACGGCGAGTAGGACCACACATTGGTTCCCACATTGAAGAGCCGATCCTTGTCATACGAGGCGGTGGGTGCATATAAATCTAAACCCAGCATCTGATGAAAACGTGGAGAGTTCCAACCGAGAAACAGTGGAGTAAACGCCAAATCGGCGAAGCCTTCATCCTCGCCACTGTTGCGAACACGCCCTTGGGGCGTCTCTGTATAAAAACTCACTTGCCCTTTTATGTAGGGTAAGGCTGCACGACTGGCCAGCGTCGCACCCCATAAGGTGTAGTCGGCGTAGACGTAATCCAGGCAAATCGCTAGCGACTGATAACTGAGTTTGAAATCTTCAATCCCGGCCATTCTGTGCCCATCCGCGCCCTTTAGTTCACTTGACTCATAGGCGGAGCTGTAAAAGAAAGTGGTTAATCCTGGCGGCGGCATTCGTCCGGCCAACACAGTATCAAGACCGAGTGGGTAAGCGGTTCCGTTGTTTTCGGTAGCGTGAGCTTGGGCCCAAGTTAGCAGCATGGCTGCCGCACAGAGCAAAGTGGAACTTTTGCCGAGCAGCACAGTTTTTACGCGCAGCATAAGGATGATCTCGTATAGATTATTATTTTTTGATTACGAAGATTCATGCGGACGAACAGAACAGCCGGAATAACGTCACAACGACAACAGGGCCTGCCTCTGTGGGGCATTTATTATTTGCAATGCAATACAGTCCGTCTTTATTTCAGGCAGGCCTAATTGAATAGTGGGTGTCTGTAAGACTTACCAGGCCGTGGTACCACCATCGACCCGAATATCAGTGCCCGTGATAAAAGAGCTTTCATCAGAAGCCAGGAACACAGCGGTAGCCGCAACTTCTTCGGGCTTACCCAAACGCCCCAGCATCACCTTGCCCAGCATTGCTTCAGCCCACTCGGGATCTTGCAGCAACGGGATTGTTTGCTTGGACTCAATCAACCCCGGGGAAATGCTGTTGGCGCGCAAGCCATGGACCCGGCCTTCCAGCGCCAGTTGGCGAGTCATGGAAAGCACAGCCCCTTTGGCGGCGCTATGCGCGATTCCAGGGAGCATGCGGTAGGTCGACCATGCCGAAACAGATGCCGTGTTAATGATGGAAGCACCCGGAGACTTGATTAACTCCGGCCAGGCTGCACGTACAAGATGGAACACCAAATTCAGTTCCTGATCGATTGTTCGATGCCAGTCATCATCTGATATCTGATCGACCCATCCAAAATAGGCCATCGCTGCATTATTGAATAACACATCGACGCGCCCGAACTCCGAAACAGCCAATTCGACCAGTCGAGTGCAGTTGGCAGGGTCCGTCAAGTCGCAATTGTTCAGAGAAACCATCTCCCCACCCATGGACTTCACTGCATCAACCGTCTCTTGAGCGGCCTCATAATAGATGTCGCACCCCACTACTTTGGCGCCTTGTTGCGCGAACATTAACGCAGCTGCTCGCCCCATGGACCCGCCGGTGCCTGTAATAATGCAAACTTTACCCTGCAGACGATTATTCATAAGCCTCCCATTTCTCCTGCTTGTTTTTATAAGAACAGCTTGCAGTAACACACCCGATCAGTCATGGAGGTTAATGAGTTGGGCGAACTGTAGGTAGACCACTACTTATTGACTAGGCGCGAAAATCACCAAGGACTGTTGCGCTCACGCACCAGTCACGATGAAGGGTCCAAAAGGGAAATGGCAGGCAGGGTTAGAAATTCAGGATGCGGTTATATTCCGGCTCCAAGCACTTTGGTTTTTCGGGCACGTCACCCATTGAATACGGACATGATCAAGCGCCGCAGCCAGACGCTTCTGGGGGCCTCGTGAAAACGCGCATGCCAGTACTGCTTGAGGTCATAGCGTGGAATGTCCAAGGGAGGTTCGACCATTCGCACGTTCAGATTATGCGTGTACATGTTGGCGACGGTGCGTGGCAACACCACGATCAAATCAGAGCGTTCGATGATCGATGGCACACTCATGTAGTGAGAAGTCTGCAGCACGATGTTTCGGTGGATACCTGCTTTGGTCAGATGGGCTTCGAACATTTCCTGGCGACGGCTGCCATCACGTACCTGCAAATGCTCCAGCCTACTGAAATCCTCCAGGGACAGGCGCTCCCCTGCCAGAGGGTGATCGAGGCGGATCAGGCAGACCAAGTCATGAGAGAACAACCGCTGCTGATAGATGTTGGGGGTTGTAAGGTCGGGAAAATAGCCAAGCACCGCATCGACTCGGCCCTCATGCAGGTTCTCCACAAGCTCATCAGGTGCCAGGCTGACCGTTCGTATGCGCGTATTCGGTGCCGCGCTGCGCAGGCTTTGGAATAGCGCAGGTAGAAAGACCACTTCACCCACTTCGCTCAGGCAAAAGACGAACTCCTGCTCGCTGGTAGCAGGGTCGAAGGTCGGGCCGCTGAGGATGTCCCGGTCGATGATCTCGATCACTTCGCGGGTGCGCTCAATGATGCCTTGCGCCCGTGGCGTCGCCTCCATCAGGTTGCCCGAGCGAATGAACAGTGGGTCGCCCAGTGAGTGACGCAGGCGGGCCAGTGCAGCACTGGTTGCGGGTTGGCTCATGCCTAGCCGCTTCGCCGCCGCGGTGACATTGCCGGTTTCATAAACGGCCAGCAGGACGCGGAGCAAGTTGAGGTCGGTGCGCATAGGTATAACAAAACCAGATAGTTTGAATAATTAGAATTGGCTTCCTTTATTTAATGCGCTTGGCGACGATCCCGTCCAGATAAAAAAATAAAAGGTAGCCGCATGAATCCTGACAACGCCCGAATTGGCGAGATCATCGATAACGCGAAGATCTCGCCGTACCAGATCGTCATCCTTGCCTTGTGCTTCCTCATCGTCCTGGTGGATGGTTTCGACACCGCAGCCATTGGTTATATCGCCCCGTCACTGCGCGAAGAATGGGGTCTGTTGCCTGCCCAGTTGTCACCAGTTTTCGGGACTGGATTGTTCGGCCTGATGGTCGGCAGCCTGATACTGGGACCGGTCGCCGATGCCATAGGGCGTAAACGCGTTTTACTGATTTCAGTGCTGGTGTTTGGTCTCGCCACCCTGGCCAGCGCCTTTACCCATTCGATCGAGTCACTGACGGTTCTGCGTTTCATCACTGGCATCGGCCTGGGTGGTGCGATGCCGGCGTGCATTGCCTTGAGCGCCGAATATTCCCCTGCACGCCGGCGCATGATCATGGTGACCTTGAGTTGGAGTGGCTTCACGGCTGGCCTTGCCTTGGGCGGCATGCTCGCCGCACAGACGATTCCAGCATTCGGCTGGCGTTCCGTTCTGGTACTGGGTGGCGTCATGCCGCTAGCGTTACTGCCAGTGTTGGCCTGGCTAATGCCCGAGTCGGTTCGGTTCATGGCGTCCTCGGCCAAGCACGCCGACGCCTTGCGCCGGGTGGTCGAACGCATCACCAGAAAAAGCTGGAGCGGTGTAATGATCCTCGATGACGAACGCCCGGCCCAAGTAAGGTCGCCGATCTCGCACCTGTTCATCGAAGGGCGGATGGTCCGAACACTGCTGCTGTGGGTGACCTTCTTCTGCTCGCTCTTTGTGTTCTACCTGCTGACCAGTTGGCTGCCTACCCTACTCAAAGAGGCCGGCTACGACATCGCTTACGCTTCACGTATTGGCGCCATGGTGCCGCTGGGCGGTACCGTCGGCGCCGTTCTCATGGCCCTGCTGATGGATCGCGTCGGCCCTTACCCTGTGTTGGCCCTCTCGTACTCGGGAGCAGCAGTAGTCATTGCTGTGACGGGTTATCTGATGGGTAACCCCTACCCATTGGCCACAGCCGTATTTCTCATCGGTTTCGGTGTGGCCGGTGCTCAAAACGGACTCAACCTGGTATCCGCCACCCTGTACCCCACGGCTGCCCGCGTGACCGGGGTGAGTTGGGCAATGGCTGTCGGCCGTTGCGGTTCAATAGTCGGCTCGACGCTAGGCGCCTGGTTTATTTCCACCGCTGGCACGTCACAGGTCTTCTTCCATTGGTTGGCGCTTCCCGTACTGGTCGGCGCGATAGCCATAGGTGGCCTTTATTGGCTCAGCATTCGCCGGAACCAGACAGTCAAGCCTGCTCAAGTTGCTCACGTAGAAACTCAATGAAGCGTTGAGTTTTTGCGGGCAAGAGACGGGTTTCAGTGAGGGCGTACACCTGGATCGGATTGGCGTGCCATTGGGGCAGTACCGGTTGCAGCAAGCCGGTGCGCAGATCGTCCGCTGCAATGCCTTCCGGCAACACGGCGATCCCCAGATCCAGCGTCGCTAATCGACGAAGCATCCCGACGCTATTGAGTTGAAACCTTCCACCCACCTCGATCTCAATCACTTCGCCTGAATGGGAGAGCTGCCACTTGCCAGCTTTTCGCAGGCGCAGGCATTCGTGGTTTACCAGCTCAGACGGATCGCTGGGCGCGCCATTGAGCTCCAGATAACGAGGCGAGGCGTACAAACGACGAGAGAGGCTCGCTAGCTTTCGCGCAATCAGATTCGAATCTGCCGGTTCGCCCATGCGGATAACTACATCGACGGGCTCGCTGACCAGGTCGACCTGGCGCGGCGTGAGGTCGAATTCAAAGCTGATGCCAGGGTACCGTCGGGCGAACTCGGCGATGAGTGGTGCCAGGTAAATGTTGGCGAAATCCACAGGCAGTGACGCGCGCAAAAGGCCGCTTGGATGCGCAAGCATTTCACCCAACTGCTCGTGCGCCAGTCGCGCCTCGTCAACGATTCGCTTGCATCGGTCAAAGTACAACTGCCCCGCCTCGGTCAATTCGATCTTGCGCGTGGTGCGGTGTAACAGCCTCAAGCCAATGGCCTTTTCAAGCCCGCTGATGCGTCGCGACAAGGTCGAATTGGGCATCGCCATCGCTTCTGCGGCCCTGCGAAAACTGTGGGCTTTGACGACCTCGACAAACAACGCCATGTCGTTCAGAAGTTCCATATTCATTGCTCCACTGGTGGATCAGTCAATTCAATTATAACCAGTTTATCCCGAATAAAGTTTAATGAATGATAACTACATCAGCCTTCGAAGCCATTCCACACGCCTCGAACTCAATCAGTACAGCGCCGGTGCCGTTGACGGTTTCAACGGTGCCCCGTAGGAGGGCGTCAACTGCATGAAAGACCTTAATGACCTTTATTACTTCGTGCTGGTGGTCAAACATGGAGGGTTCTCGGCAGCGGCACGGGCAACGGGAATTGAAAAAACGTTGCTCAGTCGTCATGTCGCCGATCTGGAATTACGAATGGGGGCGAGACTGTTACATCGCACAACGCGCCAGGTTTCGCTGACCGAAGCCGGCCATCATTTCTTTACCCTCAGCCAACCCGTTGTCGAGGGTGCGCACACCGCCTATGAAAGTGTCGAGCATCTTCGACGTGAACCCGTCGGGCTGGTACGGCTGAGCTGCCCTCAGGTCATGGCGCAGAGTTATTTGGCCCCCCTGCTGCCTGGGTATATGGAAAAATATCCAAAGGTACGGCTTGAGTTGAATGCAGTAGATCGAGAGGTCGACCTCTTTGAAGAACGCTTCGACGTGGCTTTGCGATCGCGTGCCCGGATTGAAGAAACGGCCGGGTTGGTCGCAAAGGAATTAGGCGCAACCAGGCAGATTCTGGTTGCCAGTCCTCGCTATCTCGATCGTGTCGGACGGCCTGCCACGATCAAGGCCATTTCGGAAATCGAGACGCTTTCACGTCCTGGTGACATCCATGATGGCGTCGGTCGCTGGCTCTTGCGCAGTTCATCAGGCGAAGAGCTGCTGGTCAGCCACCAGCCACGTCTCATATGTGATGACCTACGTATGCAGTTGGAGGCCGCCGTCAATGGATTAGGCGTCGCCTTGTTGCCAGAGCCCATAGCTGCAGCCTCTGTACGCGCGAAGGCCCTGGAAGTTGTCATCCCCTCCTGGACCGGTGCAACGCATATCATCCATTTGCTCTACCCCAAACCGAAGGGGATGTTGCCCTCTGTTCGTAGCCTGATCGACTACCTGAGCCTCCATTTACCCCAAAGCATCCAGGAGCGAAGCATCACCGTTGAGAGGGTCGCTTGATGAAGGCGAAGGCCGCGCCGGTTCATGCTTTGAGCTCGGGGAACGTAACGCCTTGATGGCCGCGGTTCCCTCTCAAAGCGACTATTGCCAGTCTGATTGTTGGCTGCGCAGTACCTGGCCTACCATTTCTCTCAACCACTTATTCTGAGGGTCTCGGTGAAATCGGTCATGCCAGTACAGATCAATCTCGAACGAGGGTATTTGCAGGGGCAGAGGGTGTATGGCGAGAGGATAAAAGCGCGCCAGGGCTTTACCCAGGGCAATGGGCAGCGTCCATATCATGTCGGTATCCAGCAGTAAGTGCGGACCGGACAAGAACTGAGGGGTGCGCATTTTAATGCAGTCTCTGCCGCCCGCATCGATCAAGGCACGCTCCAGTGCCTGGTGACCGCTACCACCGGATTCCACCAACAAATGCTCACTGGTGACAAAGCTTTCAAGGCTTAAGCCGCGACGCGCCAAGGGGTGGTCTTTGCGCATGGCGCAGACGTAATGCTGAGAAAAAACCGGCGTGCGGTGAATGTCAGTCTGAAGGGTCGGCATAAAGCCGAGCGCCAGGTCTATTCTGCCAGTGGACAGGCCATTGAGCGTCTCATCCATCCCACCCACGACGGTGTGTATCCGCGCTTGAGGTGCAACCCTGGACAATTCGCTCAAGATGGGTGGCAAACAAACGACCTCGCCAATGTCGCGCATTCTAATGATGAATAACTTTTCACAACTTATCGGATCAAACACCGGCATTTGGCATCCGGCATCCCTGACCATCGCAAGAGAGGCCAACAGTCGCGGTGCGATATGGACACAAAACGGTGTGGGTTCCATTCGGCGACCTACCAGCGTAAACAACCTGTCACCATAGTCGTTTCGTAACCGCTTGAGCGACCCGCTGACTGCTGCCTGCGTAACACCCAGATTCTGCGCCGCAATTGAAGCGGAGTGGTCTCGCCACAACGCCTCAAACGTATAGAGCAGATTTAGATCTTTCATCACAACGCCTTCACCGATATTCAGAAACCAAAACACTGCACTTGCCAGCAAAGCGACGTGGGCTTCGACCGGCAAGTGCAGTAAAACTGGAATTCTTGAGTGTTATGCGGACGCGTGGATAACATCACTGACATATGCGTTACTGTACAGCGGTGAAATATCAATGTGAATTCGATAATCATTGATCAAGCGGGAAGCATTGAAGTGAACGACCACACAACAAGGAACATTGATGATCGTGCCGTCATGCTTGGTGTAATACGTATCAAAGCGCATTATTGTCGTGTCGCCTTCGCTCCACACGCCTTGAAGAACATGCTCCAGAGAGGCTATCTGAGTAAAAAATAACTCAATCGCCTCCCCGACGACTTCTTTCCCCTTCACTTCCGGGGAATTGCCAAACCGAAACACGACATCATCAGCCAGATAACTCAAAAAACCTTCGACCGACATCCGATCGACATTTTCAAACATACCTGTCAATTCATGGTTCATGGCACGCCTCATTTCTTGTTTTTGTTTTTTGGGTTTTAGTTATTGCACTGAGTTTTAGGCAGATTGGCTGATCTTGTTACGGATGGTTTGCAACGTACTTCTCACCGCATCCAGATAGGATTTTTGCATGCCGCTTGCAAACTCGAGTTCTTTTTCGCTACCGGCCGGGACGCCTGGCAGGGAGAAAACGAAGGAGAAGCGCAAATACAGTTCGCCGTCCTCTTCCTCGATCACGTTTTTGATGATCCCGCGAGCATTCCCGGAGAGGCGCACGAATTCAACTTGTTGCTCTGTCGAAAGAATCACCAGCTCCTGCAGGCGTTCGCCGTGCAAGACCACTTCACGAATAAAGCGATCGCCCTGATCTTCGACAATGTTGCACTCGGTAATTGCCGAGACGTAAGGAACGGCATTGCGCGCCTTACTCACCAGTCCTTCCCACACCTGGCTTCGATTCAGACTCACATCGTTTGCTTCTGATTGCGCATTAACCTGAATGCGGCGACTGATATTTATCATGGAAAACTCCGTTTGCTTCTGTTTTCAAAACAGCTGACCCCACGCTTAATTCAGGGGTGCAGCCCATCATTTACCAGCGAGCGGTAAACATCCTTGTTAATACGGCAGTCCGTTTGGAACGTCTTAGACGGTCAAGTAGCCGCCATCGACGGCTAACGCCGTACCGGTGACAAAACTGGCGTCATCCGACAGCAACCACAGCGCTGCCTTGGCAATCTCTTCCGGTTGCCCGAAGCGACCGATGGGATGGCGTTCACGTAGCGCGGCAAATTGCTTCGCAAAGTTGGGCTCTTGACTGGCGCGCACGATCATCGGTGTTTCGATAACACCCGGCATAATGGCGTTGATCCGAATATTAAGGGTGCCGTAGTCAACGGCAGCTGCTTTGGTCAAACCGATCACACCATGCTTTGCCGCCACATAATCCGCTGCGGCTGCGATGGCCACGGAGCCCAGTGACGAGGCCGTGTTTACAATGGCACCACCGCCACTGTTTAACATGGCGCGGATCTGATATTTCATGCAGTAAAAAACACCCGTCAAATCGATGCGAATAATTCGCTCCCAAGCGGCGGATGAAATTTCATGTAGCGGCAAATTACTTTGCTCCACACCGGCATTGTTGAATGCGCCATGTAATCTTCCAAATCGCGCAACCACTTCATCAACGGCTGAAGCGACAGCTTCTTCATGGGTGATATCACAAATAATTGAATAAACCTTGCCACCGGCCGACGTGACGGCTTGGGCAGTTTCTTCCAAACCTGAGGCATCACAATCCACTAACACAACTCGTGCACCCGCCTTCGCAAATGCCAATGCGGAAGCGCGGCCGATACCACCAGAGGCACCCGTAATAAGAATATTCCGGTCGTCAAGATCGCTCATGGACACACTCTCTTTTTGTGTTTAAGTCACTCTATTTATATGCACTACAACGGACAATCCCGTAAAAACACCAAAGACTGGTGCATATATCCACCAATCAACGCCGTGTCAGGTCCAGCGCCACATCAACGATCATGTCCTCTTGCCCACCGACCATTTTTCGCCGCCCCAATTCGACCAGGATGTCGACGGTACGCAACCCGTAGCGCTGGGCCGCCGCTTCGGCATGGCGAAGAAAACTGGAGTAAACGCCTGCATAACCCAGCGCCAGCGTCTCGCGATCAACACGCACCGGACGGTCCTGAAGCGGACGGATGATGTCATCGGCGGCATCCATCAAGGTGTAGAGATCGGTGCCATGATTCCAGCCCAGTCGCTCGGCAGCGGCGATGAACACTTCCAATGGCGCGTTGCCCGCCCCCGCCCCCATTCCAGCCAGGCTGGCATCGATACGATCGCAGCCTTCCTCGACGGCGGTGATCGAGTTGGCCACGCCCAGCGACAGGTTGTGATGGGCGTGCATGCCGGTTTCGGTTTCCGGTTTGAGCACGGCTTTGAACGCACGGAAACGCTCGCGTACATCCTGCATGTTCATCGCCCCACCGGAGTCGGCCATGTACACGCAGGTGGCACCGTAGCTCTCCATCAACTTGGCCTGCGCGGCCAACTGCTCGGGGGCGATCATGTGGCTCATCATCAGGAAACCGACGGTGTCCATGCCCAGCTCGCGGGCATATTCGATGTGCTGTTTCGAGACGTCCGCCTCGGTGCAATGGGTGGCGATGCGCACCACCCGGGCACCGGCGTTGTAGGCCGCTTTGAGGTCATGCACGGTGCCGATGCCGGGCAACAACAACGTGGTGATCTTGGCGTGGCTGATCACGTCGGCCGCGGCCTCGATCCACTCAAGGTCGGTGTGCGCAGCGAAGCCATAGTTGAAGCTTGAGCCTTGCAGGCCATCGCCATGGGCAACTTCGATCGAGTCAACCTTGGCTTTGTCCAGGGCGCGGGCAATATCCTGCACATTTTGCAGCGAATACTGATGGCGAATGGCATGGCTGCCGTCGCGCAGGGTCACGTCGGAGATGTAGAGTTTTTTGCCGGGATTAAAGGTCATGTCGGTCTCCTCAGGCGTTCAGCATCGACTGCGCCATGCGCTCGGCGGTGGCCAAGGCAGCGGAGGTCATGATGTCGAGATTGCCGGCGTAGGCTGGCAGGTAATGGGCGACACCTTCGACTTCGAGGAACACCGAAGTCTTGAGCCCGGAGAACTTTCCGAGGCCGGGGATGTTCAGCGGGGCGTCTTCCGGGATCACGTCGAACTGGACCTTTTGCTTCAGGCGATAGCCCGGTACATAGGCCTGTACGGCGGCAGCCATCTCGACGATAGAGGCTTCGACCAGCGTCTGATCGGCGGCTTCGGACAGCACAAACACCGTGTCGCGCATCATCAAAGGCGGTTCGGCCGGGTTCATCACGATGATCGCTTTGCCCTTGGCCGCGCCGCCAATCACTTCGATGGCCTTGGAGGTGGTTTCGGTGAACTCGTCGATGTTGGCGCGGGTGCCGGGGCCGGCGGATTTACTGGCAATCGAGGCGACGATTTCGGCGTAATGGACCTTGGCCACTCGCGATACCGCCGCGACCATCGGAATGGTCGCCTGGCCGCCGCAGGTGACCATGTTGACGTTGAGTTGATTGAGATTCTGTTCCAGGTTGACCACCGGCACGCAATACGGGCCGATGGCCGCAGGCGTCAGGTCGATCAGGCGGATGTCGGGTTTGATCGAGCGCAGGAAGGCGTCGTTCTTCACATGGGCGCCGGCCGAGGTGGCATCGAAGACGAAATCGATGTCCTTGAATACATCCATGCGGGTCAGGCCTTCGACGCCTTCATGGGTCACGGCTACCCCCATGCGTTCGGCACGGGCCAGGCCGTCGGAAGCCGGATCGATACCGACCATGGCGGCCATTTTCAGGTGCTTGCCGTGACGTAAAATCTTGATCATCAGGTCAGTGCCGATGTTGCCCGAGCCGATGATGGCGACGCTGATTGGATTGCTCATTGTTATTGTGTCCTGTCGTTGCACACAGCCTGGGGATCAGGCGTTACCACGCCGGCGTTCGGCAAGGGTCTTGCCACCTGCGGCCCACTGGGTTTCGGGAATCTCTTGAAGCAGCACGCGTACGCTTTCTACTGGCACATCGAGGCTTTGCGCGATGGCCTGGGTGACGTTGACCAACAGTGCATGCTTCTTCTCTTCACTGCGGCCCTCGGCGAGATGGATCATGGCGATAGGCATGGTCGATAGCTCCGGTTCAACGCTGGCTGGACGAGGTAAAGCGCATGGAAACGCTGCCCAAATGCTGGTAGCGCACGGTGATGTTGTCCCCGGCAGCAACGGCAATGGCCTCGGTGATGCCACCGGTCATGATGAAACAGCCCGCCGGCAGTTCACGCCCCTTGGCCCCGAGCATGTTGGCCAGCATGGCGACGCTCTGCGCCGGGTGCCCGAGCACCGCGGCGCCGGCACCGGTGGCGACTACTTCGCCGTTCTTTTCCAGCACCACACCCAGGCATTTAAGGTCAATGCCCTGCACGCCACTCATTTGTCCGCCGGTGACGAAGCGTGCCGAAGAGGTGTTGTCGGCAATGACGCTCTTGAGATCGAAGCGGAAGTTCTCGTAGCGCGAGTCGATCACTTCAACTGCCGGCAAAATAAAATCGGTAGCCGTCAATACGTCGCCAACATGCACGCCCGGTCCCTTGAGCGGATGCTTGAGGACGAAGGCGATCTCGGCCTCGACCTTGGGATGGATCAACCCGTCAACATCGATAGCCGCGCCGTCCAGACAAGAGCCGTAGTCCGTAAGGAAGCCGTGGATCGGCTCAGTGACCCCCATCTGCTTCATCTTTGCGAAAGAAGTCAGGCCCATTTTCAGGCCAGCGATTCGTACACCGCGGGACTCCTTGCGCTGGCGAATGGTGTCCTGAATGGCGTAGGCGTCTTCCCAGTCCATGTCCGGGTGGGCATCGGTAATTTTGGCCACGGCCTCACGGTTGAGCTCGGCGTTTTCCAAGTGTTCGGCCAGTTGCGCGATTGTGCTTGCAGAGAGATTCATAAAGGTATCCTTCAAACGAAACGAACGGAGGCCGAGCCGATGCCGCCCAGGCTGATGCGCAATTGATCACCCGCCTGGACCGGCACCATGGCGGCCAGTGAGCCGGAGAGAATCACTTCGCCCTTGTTGAGTCCGATGCCAAGCTGACCGAGTTTGTTGGCCAGCCAGGCCACGGCGTTCGCCGGATGGCCGAGGGCTGCGGCACCCGCACCGGTAGCGACCACTTCACCATTTTTTTCCAGGGTCATGCCGACACAGGCCAGGTCGACGTCACGCGGGGCCACGCCCTGCCCGCCCAGGACGAAAGCCCCGGCGGAGGCGTTGTCGGCGACGGTGTCCTGGATGCGGATTTTCCAGTCACGGATGCGCGAATCGACAATCTCAAAGCACGGCATCACATAGTCAGTAGCCCGTAAAACATCAGCCACGGTGATACCAGGGCCATGCAGGTCTTCCTTGAGCACGAAAGCGATTTCGCCTTCGGCCTTGGGGGCGATCAAACCGTCGATGGCGATGGCGGCGCCGTCGGCATAGAGCATGTCCGAGAGCAGATGACCGAAGTCCGGTTGATCGACGCCGAGCATGTCCATCACCACTTTGCTGGTGACACCGATCTTTTTTCCGATGACTCTCTGGCCGTCGTCAAGGCGTCGCTGGATCATCGACAGCTGTACCTCATAGGCCTGCTCCAGCGTCATGTCCGGGTAGGTGTCGGTCAGCGGCGCCAGAGCCTGGCAGTTGCTGAGGGCCTGGTGCAGTTGCTGGCCGAGAACGTGGATCTCTTGCTTATTCATGAATGGCTCCTTACAGCCGCACGCAGACGTTGCGCAGCTCGGTGTAGAACTCAAGCGAATGCACGCCCCCCTCACGGCCGATACCCGACTGTTTGGCGCCGCCGAAGGCGGTACGCAGGTCGCGAAGGAACCATGAGTTGATCCAGCAGACACCCACGTCCAGCGCGCTGCCCAGGCGATGGGCGACCTGCAGGTTGCTGGTCCACACGCTGGCCGCCAGGCCATAGGGTGTGTCGTTAGCCAGACGGACGACTTCTTCTTCGGTATCAAAGGGGGCGATATGGCAAACCGGGCCGAAGATTTCCTCGCGCACCACGGCCGAGGTTTCCGAAAGACCAGTCCAGATCGTCGGCTCGAACCAGGCCCCTTCGGCCAGGTGTTCCGGTACCTGGGCAATGCCACCGCCGTGAACCACCGTGGCACCGTCGGCGACCGCCTGACGGCAATAAGAGAGAATTTTTTCGCGGTGACCGAGCGAGATCACTGGTCCCATGGTGCTGTCGTGCTGGTTCGGGTCCCCCACTTTGATGCCTTCTGCGTGGGCCTTGAATGCAGCGACAAAGCGCTCGAACAGCGGACGCTGCACGTATATGCGCTCGGTCCCCAGGCAGACCTGACCGCTGTTCTCGAACACGGCGCGCCCCAATCCTTTGACGGCCTTTTCCAGGTCCGCATCGGCGAAAACGATGCCTGCGTTCTTGCCGCCCAGTTCCAGCGATACCGGGCGGATACCCTTGGCTGCGGCCTTCATGATGATCTCGCCCGTGCCGGTTTCACCGGTGAAGGTGACACCATTGACCTCTGGGTGAGCGGTGAGGAAGGCACCAGCCGAGTCACCGCCGAAACCATGCACCACGTTGTACACACCCGGTGGCACGCCGGCTTCATTCATGACTTCGGCGAGCAACGTGGCGGTTGCCGGGGTCTCTTCGGAGGGTTTGACCACGACAGTATTGCCACAGGCCAAGGCCGGCCCAACCTTCCAGGTCATCAGCAACAGCGGCAGATTCCAGGGACAAACAACAGCGATGACACCACGCGGTGCTCGCACGCTGTAGTTCACTGCCTTGCCACCGTCAGGGGTGTCCATCACGAAACTTTCGGTCGGCACATTCTTTATCAGGTCGGCGAATACCTTGAAGTTGGCCGCACCACGGGGAATGTCCAAATGTCCGGCCAAAGCGCGGGGTTTACCGGTATCGGCCACTTCGGCAGCCACAAACTCTTCATGGCGACGCTCGATGCCATCCGCCACCTTATGCAACAGGGCCGTTCTCTGGGCCACGGTCATGCTGCCCCAAGGGCCTTTCAATGCATCACGCGCAGCTCGTACGGCGGCATCGACCTCAGCTTTGCCGGCCTCATGCACCAAGCCGATCAGACTGTTATCGGCCGGGTTTCGGTTCTCGAATGTACGGGCGCTACTCACCCATTCACCATTGATGAAATGGCGGAATTCTTTCGCAGGCATAAGGTATTCCTTCTTGTTTTAGAGTGTTGGAGCGCTGGTTTCGGGGTCGCCCGCCGTCAGGTATTCCCACATGCGCTCGTAAATTCGGCCGCTGGTGACAGCCCGTCGTGCGCAGGCCTGTGCGTCGAGTACCGGCCCTTGAACGGCAAGACCTGTGCTGTGCAGTTGCAATTCAATTCGCGCGGCGTCTTCCAGGTACCAGGTCAGCGTCAACGCTTCGATCAGTGACGCGCCAACGACGATGGCGCCGTTGCCACGCATGACCAGGGCGTTTCCCTGTCCTAATTGATTGGCCAGGGCGCTGGCCTGTTCGTCGCTGCGCAGCAGCTGCGGGTCGTCCCACAGCGGGATTGGCGACTGGAAATAGCTGCCCATTCCATGGCGAGGACGGGGTGTGAGCCTTGCGCAAGACAGGGTCATGACCTGGGCAGGCATGCTTCGAATCACTGCGTGGACATCCGGGCGGCGACGGTATATTTGCTGGTGGATGCGGACTTCACCCAGCACTCCGTCGGGCAATTCACCTTTGATCGGCACCACAATTCCTGGCTCGCCCGGCCGGATCAAACCCATCGGTTGCGCTGCGCAAACCAGAAAGTGCTCCTCATCCAGCCGCAGGCTGCAGTGCCCGTAGGCATGAACCAGACCAGCGCGGGCCAAGGCGCGCGCGGCCACCCGTACTTGCGATTGCTGATCGCGGCTGGGAGTTGGCAAGCGATTCACGATTTGAACTCCGGAATGTCTGGCTTGGCGCCCCACACGCAGAATCCCGCACCCTCCGCCGGAAACTGGCGAGGCTGGTGGCTTGCATCATTCTCCGGAGAGATCAAGCTGACCCCTGTCGAGTATTCGTAGGTCATGCCGTCCGGCCCCTCGAAATAGAGGAACATCGCGCCCGAGGTGGGGTGGCGGCCCGGACCGAAGAGAATGCGAATGCCCCGCTCAACCAGGAAGTAATAGGCGCGCATCAAGTCATCGACGGTTTCCACCTGGTGGTTGATGTGTTGCACGCCGGGATGGGACGAAGGGAACAATGCTATTTTGTGGTGAACCTCGTCGATGCGCAGTAATGGCGCCTCGCCAATTCGGTCACTTACCCTGGCGTTTGCCAGCTGAGTCCAGAACAGTTCGTCACGCCGGGCATTCATGGTGCGCAAGCCAATGTGGCTGAAACCGGTGATGCCCGCATCGCGGCTTGGGAAATAGCGTCGCCCGCTGGCATGGGGACGCAACACCAGTTCGATGTTGTTGCCGCTGGGATCCTTGAAGCGAACGAAGTCGTCGACATAGCGCACTTCAGCGTCTGCACGCGAGCCATGCTGCACGTCGAATTCATGATGCTCGAGCAACACCGCTGCGTCTTCCAGATCTTGCGCCGTCCTGACCTCGAACGCTGTCGTGGTTTCCTGCGGATCGCCTTCGTAATAGCAGAGCGTGTGGTCACGACTGTCCGATCGGAAATACACCGCGCCGTTGGCTTCTCGGGCGACCTGCAGCCCGAGAACCTGAGTGGCGTAGCGACGCGCGTCATCCAGATTCGCGGTTCCCAACCGTATGTATCGAATGTCATGCAGGTTGATCATGAGGGATGTCCTCTTATTTATTGTTGTCTGGGATTCATCTTCCCGTTGGCCAATAAATAAAAGAAGCAAATATTAGTTATTCGCACTATCTGAAATGTTTATACAGATATCACCACCAGCCGCCTGTTTTCTGGAGCAAAAAAAATGCCCCGTATCAGTAGATACGAGGCATTGGCACCAACGGATTAGGTTACCCGATTGCCTCTTTGGCAATGTCTGAAGTGCCCATCAGCGTACTCCCCTCACCCAATGTTTTATTCCTTGGCATGGATATAACGAACAGTGCGGAAATAACGTAGAAGCCGGCACAGACCATCAATCCCGCTGCCAGGCTATAAAAGCTGGCAATGCCACTGAGCAGTACGGGGGCAAAAGCCGCCAGCCCTCGGCCCGCATTGAAACAGAAGCCCGCCCCAAGCGTTCGTACCCGGATGGGGTACATCTCGCTGAAGTAAGAACCAAACAACCCTGCGAACACCATGAAAAATGCGTACCCCGCCCCTATCCATATCAGCGATTGGGTCTGGGCGGTATAGACGTAGACCAGCGCCATCGTTGATGTGAGTAGTAGCGATATGACAATCGTAAGCCACTTGCCAATGCGGTCGGCGATGAAACCGAATACGTTCAGGCCAAAGAAATTCCCGAGATGGAGTACCGCCATAAAGCTGGTCATCGACGCCACACTCAAGCCACGGTCCTGTATCAGGTAGGTGGGCAGCCACGTGCTGACTCCCCAGGAGCCAAGCAATGCAAAGCTGGCTGCAAGAGACCCCAGCAAGGTGTTACGAAGTAGTTCAGGCGAAAAAATCTCGCTGACGGATATCCGCTTCGCTGCCGTTCCCTGAATATCGCGCTGAGCCTTCCAGGCCGGAGATTCCGGAATTAGAAAGTACACATAAATGATCGGCAGTATCACCGAGGCGCCGGACACGAAAAACATCAAACGCCATTCCGGCAGCATGAACTTTGCCGCCATGGCAGCCACGATGGCGCCAACCGGGAAGGCACTGATCACGAAGGATATGGCTCTGGCGCGTTGCGTGGATGGCCACGTTTCGACGATATAAGCCGAGAGGATCGTCCATACCCCGCCAAGCCCAAGACCCGAGATAAATCTCAAGCCCATCAGTACGTAGAGATCATGAGCGAATGCAAAGAAACAGGTCAGTGCGCCGAAGATTGCCAGCGATACCATCAATGCCCTGCGCCGGCCGAAGTTGTCGGAGTACCAGCCTGTGGCAACGCCGCTCACACCAATACCCAGCAATGTAGCGCTTGCCAGCGCTCCCACTTCATTGAGGCTCAGCCCCAGATCCTGACGGATAACGGGCAGAGCGAGCGTTAGCAGGATGATCTCCATTGCGTCAAAAAGGTAGGCGATAAATCCACCGATCAGTACATGCCACTTGGATATTCCAGTCACGATTTCACCTGATTTTAATTATTGGACAGTGATGTTCGCTCCAGGGCCGCCACGTTGTTTGTGGCGCCCTTGGAAAGAGGCAAAGTTCAGAATCGGTAAACGGCCTGCAGCCAGACTTTATTACCTTCGGCACGGTTCTCGACCAGCATCTCGTGCTGCACTTTCATGACAAACCCGATTGCCGGGGTCTGGTATTTGATCGAGGGGCCGATTGCGACGACCCGACCACGGTTACCATCCAGGTACGTCTGACCATTCTTCTCATCATCGCTGAGCTGCTTATACAAATAGCCGTTCACGCCCACTTGCCATTCGGGAGTGATGTTGTAGCC
Organism: Pseudomonas sp. GW821-FHT02H09; assembly: GCF_059421425.1. Taxonomy (NCBI): domain Bacteria; kingdom Pseudomonadati; phylum Pseudomonadota; class Gammaproteobacteria; order Pseudomonadales; family Pseudomonadaceae; genus Pseudomonas; species Pseudomonas sp. GW821-FHT02H09. The sequence goes on along the minus strand of NZ_JBWKVA010000021.1, from coordinate 110,381 downwards.
AATGTTGTAGTCAGCGTTGAACTCACGGCCGGAGCGATAGTGGGTAGCGGGGTTCTCACCATTTATCATATAAATGAGCTTGGCGCTGACCTCCAGTTTTTCCAACGGATAGGCGGTAAACGAATACCATGGCCCGTAAGCCCAGTAGTTTCGACCCGGGTTGAAAAGGCGGTCCTTGTCATAGGACCCGACGGGCGCAAATACATCCAGCGCGAATAATTGGCTGTACCGTGGAGAGCTCCACCCCAATACAAATGGAGTTACCGTCAGATCGCCGATGCCTTCTTGGTGATCGCTGCGATGAACTCGACCAGCAGGCGTATCGACATCGAACTTGACGTCGCCCTTGACAAAGGGCAAGGCAATGCGACTGGCTAGCTTGGCACCTAAAATCGAGTAGTCCTGATAAACATAATCCACTCGCATCGACAGTGCTTGAACATCAAGGTCAAAGTTGTGAATACCTTGTTTTTGATTGCCATCGCTATCCAGCGTTTTATTCGCACTGTAGTCGGACAAGTAGAAAAACTCGGTAAAGCCTGGCGGTGGCATCTTTCCCGCGAGGACCGTATTCACACCCAGTGGGTATGAGGTGCCGCCGCCTTCTGTTGCCTGGGCAAGCGGAACGAAAAAAAGACCTATGCAGAGGGTACTGATCCAGGCGTTTGACGCGCGATGGGTATTTGATCTTAGTGTGTTCATCTTATGTTCCATTTTTATTTTTGTATTACGGAGGAGAATTTTTTTTGAACTTTCAGCCCTAGCGTTACTTAAAAGCGGCTGGCAAATTTCAGGTGCAGCAATGCACACCGTCATTTGCCAGGACGCTGCAAACAGTTGAGTTATTCAACGGCCGGGCACTGATTGCCCGGCCCTCCGCGAGGTATTACCGAATAGTGGTTTCCAGCTCGCCGAGCCCTTCAATACAGACTTTCAAAACATCACCGCGGTCCAGGAATGTGTGGCTTTCCATGCCCACGCCTGCCGGTGTTCCCGTCAACAGAACATCACCGGGAAACAGATCGATGGTCTGGCTCAGATAGGAAATCTGCTCTGCAACGCCGTACATATGGTTGCGGGTATTGGAATCCTGGACCCACGCGCCGTTCCTCGACAACTTGATATTCAGGTTCTCGGGGTCTTTGACAAATTGCGCCGGCGTCAGGTACGGGCCCAGTGGGCAAGAACCCGTGAAGCATTTGTGGCCAATCCAGTCGAAGCGAAACGGCGAGCTGGGATCGACTTGCTCGCGACGCAGTCGATCACGCGCCGACAGGTCATTGGCGCAGGTGTAACCCGCCACATAGTCGAGCGCCTCTTCAACGGAGACACGCGACGCTCGCTTGCCGATCACCACCGCCAACTCGGCTTCCCAATCGAGCATGCGGACACCTTCCGGAAAGTCTACCGCTTGCTTGTGTGCGACCAGACTGCCGCGGCCGGGCTTGATGAAATGCCAGGGAGCAATGCCCTCGCTGCGCGGATCCAGCGACAGTTTCATGTTGAACGCACGGGCCATGGCTTCGACATGGTCACGATAGTTTGCTCCCGCGCAATAGATCGTGCCTGGACGTTCCAGGAACGGAGCAAAGTGCAACGTGGCAAGATCAAGCCGCTGCGACTCATAGAGCGCTGGCGCTTCAAACACTGCCACTGCAAGCTTTTGCAGCTGCGGATTGGACGTCTCCCAGCACTCGAGCAATGCATCGATGGAAGCTGCCGGCAACTCAAGGCCGATCTTGGCCACAAGCTGACCAAGATCATAGGCGTATTCGCCAACCAGCAGGCCGGTAGCGTTTGACTGGACATCCGTCCGATAGGTGAAAAGCTGATACTTCATGGGGCCACCATCACAGGAGCGAAAAGCGTTGGTTGGAAAAGCTGACGTGGAGCGTGAGGCCGCCTTCCATGAGCAGCCACTTGCGTACATCCACGTCATAAACGCCGTGGGCGATAAAGGGATCTGACTGGACAATGCGCTGAGCTTCGGCATGATCCGCCGCACGCAAAATGCTCATCCCCCCCAGCTCACCGGGAAGGGTCTGATCCGAAACAAAGGGCCCGGAAGCGAACAACTCGCCGCGTTGCTGCGCCAGAATCGCCCACTTCAAGTGGGCGTCCAGCAGCTCTGGTACGCGGGTCAGGTCCCGTGGCGTACGCATGACCACGAACAGCGGCTTGTTCAACATCCCTGCCAGCAGTTCCTTGGTCGTAGAGCTATCACTCATCACGTGCCGCCTCGAAGTTCTGAATGAATGCCTCAGGGGGTGGATTGGTTGCCCACACGGCGATCAGGTCTGGCGGTGCCCCGTCGATAGCCAGCCATTCGCTGTCATCTTCGGGAATGACATCGATGTCCCAGAAATATTCGACCATGCTGTCCCAAGGGTCGCGGATGTAATGAAAGTAGTTGGAGCCGGCCACATGTCGTCCCAGGCCAAAAGCGCTTTCGTAGCCCAGACTCATCAGGTGTTGAGCGCCCAGTTCGATCTCATCAATACCCATCACCTCAAAACTGAGATGATGCAGGCCGCTATGGCTGCTCTTGGCCAGACCCATTACATGGTGATCACCGCCACAGCCACACCGCAGAAAGGCGATCTTGTCCCCCGCGCGATCAGAGACTTTCATCCCTAGCACCCGGGTATAGAAGTCAATCGAACGATCAACATCGGTAGTGAATTTGATCAAGTGGCCCAGGCGCAACGGTGTCACTCGACGCAACTTCGAGGCCGGTGTGCACCCGCGCTGACCGATGCGGCGGTAACGGCCCGGGGTATTCAACTCTGGCGCCGGTAACGGAGCCATCGGCATGGACTCGGCCTCACTGACGTGTACCCAGTCGCCGGAGGGGTCACGAAACCACAGCCCTTCCTGCCCAATATCAAAAGGAGCCGGATGGATGACCACACCGTGGTAGCTCAGGTTTTCGCGAATAGTCTGCAGCCCCTCAGCATCGGTACCAAACGAGACATAGCTGAGGCGCTTTGTAGTGCCCGGCATCAGTCGCACTTGATCCTGGGCGCGCCCTTTGCAGCGCAACACCAAATGCTCACCTGCCATGCGGGCTTCGAGCCCGACAGCTTCGTAGAAGGAACGACCCACTTCCAGGTCTGGAACTGTCACGCCTACGTGTTGTAGAGAACGAATCATCTTGGATGCTCCTTCTTAACGAATAGGAGAAAAGGGTGCGGCGCTCAACAGTTCAACCTGCTGGGCAACCACCAGATGACCGTTCTTGCCGAGGAACATACGCCATCTTGGATCGCTGGACAGCGCCGCGCGGCGTTGGGCACGCTCCTCGTAGCTGGAATATCCCCACAACTGAATGACTCGATTGATGTCCCCAGTTTCCGGCTTGAAATAACCGATCAAGTTGCCCAGTGCCTCACCCTGAAGTGGTAGCCCCTCCTCCTCGTAAGCACGGAGGAATTCGTGCAGGGCGCCAGGCTTGAGTTGATAGGTACGTTGTTCAATCAGCATGTTGTTTTCTCTTTTTTGGAAGGTGCCTGGGAGTCGGCCTTGGAGTCGGCCTCAATTAGCTTGATCACTGCCGAGATATCTTCTTCACCGATGCCTTCTTCGATAGCCCTTAGAAAGTAGGGCTTGGCGGCATTGAACAAAGGCGCGGCGCTACCGAGTTGCTCGGATAGCTCACTGGCCATGTCGATGTACTTTTCCAGCGTGGCGAAAGGTCCTGGTGCCGGAAGGAAATGACGATCAGCCATCAGCGGTGCTCTTGCGCTGAACATCGTTGAGCCACCCGCGCTTTGGCGTATCACCTCAACCACCTGCTGTGCGCTGAACCCTGCTTTCACGCCAAGGTTTAGCGCCTCAGCTGCGGCCAAGGTGTGAATAGTCACGAGATAGTTGGCGATCAATTTCATCGCTACCGCGCACCCAAACCCACCAATGTGGAACTGGATGTCGGCGATCGCATCGAGCACCGGCTTGCAGTGCTCCACCAAGTCAGGATCACCGCCCAGAAACAAGGAAGCCTTACGTTGTGAAACCATTGAAGGCGTACCGCTGACCTCCGCCTCCAACACCCGAGCACCGCGTTGCTCGATACGCTGAGCCATACGTTGCTTGAAGGCTTTGTGGTAGGTGCCGATCTCAATGAGCGTGTGCTGCGTCCCTATGGACTGAAGCAGGCCATCTGGCCCCTCCATGATTCCCATGTGGGCCACTTCGCTGGGCAGGCAAGTGAGGATGAAGTTCGATTGCGCCGCTACGGCGGCTGGGCTTTCGAGCGCGATGCCACCCTGACGGATGAAGGCCTCGCGATCTCGACGTCGGTAACCGACAACGCGAAATCCGGCCGCAAGCAGGTTGGTTGCGATAGGAAGGCCAAGTTGGCCGATTCCCACCATACCGATGGTTATCACAGGCATTTTTTGCCTCTCTTGTTGTTGTTCTTTGACGCAAAGCTTGAAGCTCGGCTAGGCGCTAACCTAGGCGCAGCCGAGTTCGGGAGCAAACAGCCGGAGTAATGAATAAGTAGAAGCAAGCGTTATACGAAGGGTGGAATGGGCTCGATGCCTCAGCCAGGAGGCTGGAAAGCGATGACGCGAGAAGGCAGCAATCTGACCAAGATCGACTGGCCAGGACGCGTGGCTTTGCTGGCGAACTTGGTTGCTGTGCAGCTCACGCTGGTTTTCAGATTTTGGGTGAAACGCGTGAATGCGCGGTACGTAAATCGACTACCCAGCACCAGGAATGTCCTGTAAGGGGTTGCTGACGCAGAATACGTTCGATTTCTACGTCTACGTCTACTTCTGCCTTGTCGCCCTTCCCTCGCGGCTCACCTACCCGAACCCATTCTGAGATAAGTAAATGCCCCGCGCGGGTTACTACGTCGGTGACCTGAGTGAGTAGCATTGAAATATCAAGGTTGTGCATGGGGGACCTCGATGCCGAAAGGAGTTTGCGTCGTAAATTCGTTATGTTCGCATCGCACACCTTTGTAAAAGAAAATCGGTTTCACGCTCTCAAGATGGGCGGCTGTCGCGACCACCTTGCCCCCGCAGTTTCTTTCTAATACGGATCAAGGACTTGTAGCTCATTCTGCACGTGATCTAGAAAGGTCCCGGTATCGGCTGAGCTTTCCTTTCGCATATAGCACGCCGCCACCAAGGTAACCGGATGAACTCCCAGTACTGCACACAGTTCCTCTAGCTTCTCAAGCGTTGGGTGGGCGCCGAAGGTCTGAGCCATTACGCAAAATGGCTCGCCGGCGCGTCGGAACTGACGATGCCGAGAGAGTTCGCATAAGCACATGCTGACTCAAGACGCTCAAGAGGGATCTGCTCCTTGCGCACATCACGCTTCAGCGCGGTCACGGCCCTGAGCCTTGTCGCAAAGTCTCGTCGTTCTTCCAAATTGCGTTGTACGTAGAGGTGAGTTGCTGGGCCAGTGGCTTCAGCCCACTCCAGCAAGGCTGGCAGTTGAGAGTCCTGAAACTGGTGTTGATTGGGTGCTAAATGCTCTCGCAGGGTGCTGATACCAGGCGTAGGATTATTGTGATGACGGCTAATCACCCGTCGTTGGAAGGTCACTTCCAACCAATCGGCATTCACGCGCAAACGCAAGACATATACCGCTGCACTGTAAGGCCGCGCGCCCCTTCGCAGTACAAGGGCCGTGTTCTCACAACAACAAAAGCGAGGTGAAAGCATGTCTGGTAATCGTGGTGTCGTGTATCTCGGCGCAGGCAAGGTCGAGGTGCAGACCATCCCCTATCCGAAAATGGAAGACCCGCGCGGCAAGCGCATCGACCATGGCGTGATCCTGCGCGTGGTTTCAACCAATATCTGCGGCTCCGACCAGCATATGGTGCGTGGTCGGACCACGGCCCAGGTCGGACTGGTGCTTGGCCATGAGATCACCGGTGAGGTGATCGAGAAGGGCCGTGACGTGGAAAACGTGCAGATCGGTGACCTGGTCTCGGTGCCGTTCAACGTCGCCTGCGGCCGTTGTCGCAGTTGCAAGGAACAGCACACCGGAGTCTGCCTGACGGTCAACCCGGCGCGCCCCGGCGGTGCCTATGGCTATGTGGACATGGGCGATTGGGTTGGCGGCCAGGCCGAATATGTGCTGGTGCCGTATGCCGACTTCAACCTGCTGAAGCTGCCCGACCGCGACAAGGCCATGGAGAAAATCCGCGACCTGACCTGCCTCTCCGATATCCTGCCGACCGGCTACCACGGCGCGGTGACCGCCGGTGTCGGCCCTGGCAGCACGGTGTATATTGCCGGTGCCGGTCCGGTCGGAATGGCTGCTGCCGCCTCCGCCCGTCTGCTTGGTGCGGCGGTGGTGATAGTCGGCGACGTCAATCCGCTGCGTCTGGCGCATGCCAAGGCTCAGGGCTTCGAGATCGCCGACCTGACCCAGGACACTCCGCTGCACGAGCAAATTGCCAACCTGCTCGGTGAGCCGGAAGTCGATTGTGCAGTCGATGCGGTCGGCTTCGAAGCCCGTGGCCACGGCCATGACGGCGCGCAGCACGAGGCCCCGGCCGACGTGCTCAACGCGCTGATGGGCGTGGTGCGGGTCGCCGGCAGTATCGGGATCCCCGGTCTGTATGTCACCGAAGACCCGGGCGCGGTCAACAAAGCCGCCAAGCATGGCAGCTTGAACATCCGTTTTGGCCTCGGCTGGGCCAAGTCCCACAGCTTCCACACCGGCCAGACCCCGACGATGAAATACAACCGTCAGCTGATGCAGGCGATCATGTGGGACCGGATCAACATTGCCGAGGTCGTCGGCGTGCAGGTGATCAGCCTGGACGATGCGCCGCGCGGCTACCACGAGTTCGATGCCGGGGTGCCGAAGAAATTCGTCATGGATCCGCACAAGCTGTTTAGCGCGGCCTAAGGAGTAGGTTGGGAAAAGGGCAGCTTTGAGCTTAATGCCAGTCAGTTAAGCTGACTGGCGTTAAGCTCTGCGCCAATAGCTCATGCACAGGGTCTCCGACCGCGCGAGATCAGAGCAAGACTGGCGTATAACGCCATGCTCCGTATTGCCTTCTGCTTCGCTTAACAGCATCGGCATCCCGGATTCCCGATTACGCGGCTCAATGGCTGGCCCATCGGTTTCCCCTGTCAACGCTTCACCCTGCACCTCACGGTGCAACATGCATGACTCGGGGTCTGGTTGATTCGCCATTTCTTACCAGTATCGAACTTTCATCGACGATCCTCCGCCAGCTTTAACTGGCGCACCAAGCGTCCGACCAACACACCTTTCATGGTTAAACCGGCGCTCACCTGTGCGGCAGCAGTTCGGTAGTCTCACTCGCCCGCTGCAGTACCCGGAAGTAATTTTCCGAAATTCGAGGAACTAATTATGCGAAACCGGGAAATTGTTCCCCGTTTCGGAAAATTACTTCCGGGTACTGCTTTCTCGAGGCGTCTGAATGACTGACTTCACCTTCCTCACCCGTCATTGGCCAGCCGGCTGCCCATGACCGGCGCTATGATTATGAACAAGTGGTTGTGTCGTTCGATGAGGTCATGCAGCGCTGCACCAGGGATTTGTACGTAACATTGCATAAGCCATGCGGTGGCCAGAATAATCCGGGAGGCGACCGTATTATCGTGACCAAGGCGGTGAGCAATACAACATATCAGGAGTCCCATCATGAGCTATGGCAAGAACAGAGCGCAGGCCCTGGATGACCTGGAGGAAGCGACAGATGACATACGCCGAACTGACAATCATGCCGAGCGCCTGGAAGCGTTGTACAAGGCTCAGGGCATGCTGTACATGCTATGGCGTATTGATTGGGTGAACAGCGAAGACTTCGAAAAACTGAAGTTAAAGCTTCTCCGGGCTGATGCGGAGGCGGTGCGGCAGATAGAGGAGAAAGTGAAGCCCGCGTGAGCGCGAATGACGAATAATTTGTTGTGCGTTACAGCTCCCTCCTCCAACCCAGCCGCCGCCGGGCGGTAATGATTTGGGTGAAGCCAACATGAAAACGGTCACGGCCCTTTTCACCTGTCTGCTCGCTGCCAGCGTGTGCGCGGCGACGAGCACCTGTACAAATGCTGCGTCCCCCTCGCCTTCCATACCCAGCATTACGAATGTGAATATTGCTCGCCGGAGCAATGGGAATTCCTTGCATACTCATCATCTTATTAATGATGATTCCTCGCCATCATGCCCATCAAAACACCGCCCTTATCCGGAAAAATGGTGCTTGAACGCAACGCCCTTCACCTGAAACGGATATGGGTGAAGGGCGTTGCACTAATGGTTCAGCCAAGGTGGCTCGTGCCAAATAGTACATTCGGCAAATGGGGTTTAACTGGATGCCAAAACACCATTCAACTTCGCCACTTGCGTAGCCAATACGTCCATCAGATCTGGCGACAAGCAATCATAAGGTTCCAAACCAAGCGCGCGCAGTTTTTCGCGAATTTCCTTCATGTCCTCCGGCGGTGTGCCGGTTTCGATGATCGACGAAACGAAGGCTGCAAAGCCCGGTGCAGCCCAACCTTTTTGCGGAGAAAGCTCGGTATGCACGAAGTCCAGGCCATAGAACGCGTGGTCTTTATTTTCGATGCGGCCGTACATATGTGCATGGCACTCTTTGCAGGCATGTCGTTGAATAGTCGCGCGCTCGTCGACGATGACCAGCTTCTCAGCGTTCGCGGTGACGCTGACTTTGTCGCGTGGAACAACTGCAATGACCGCGAATTTCGCACCTGCGGGCTTCCAGCATTTGCTGCAGCCACAGGCGTGATTGTGCAGGGTCTGGGCGTCAATCCTGATTTCAACCTTATCGGTCGGACACAGGCATTGCAGGGTACCTCCAGAGAAGTTTGCAGCGCTTGGCTCTATTCCGTTATCCAGTGAAGGATGAAGCTTCAAGTTGCTCACGATAAACCTCCAGTATCAGGGAGTATTCGAACTGTATCTGGAGCCTGAGCTCCAGGGCACACATCAGTATTTGACAACGGTGCGGACCGATTTACCTTCATGCATCAGATTGAAGCTCTCATTGATACGTTCAAGTGGCATGGTATGAGTGACGAAGGGAGCCAGACCGATTTCGCACGTTCTGTATCAGCGCCTGTTTTAGAAGGAACACCCTCAGGGAGCGCTCTTCGACGCCGTGGGTTTTCCGACCCGCCTCTTGCGCTTGGCGACGGGAGCCCGACGAAGCTGCGTCAGTTGCTTCTCCAGCGTGTCGGCCGCCGGGCGGTGTGACAAGTTTTGAGCACTGACTTACACTGCGGATGCACCCAATGCGAACGAATGACTGTTTAACGGATCGATAGGTCCCACGGTAATCAGGGCATCACGTAATGATCTGGGTGAATCCAACATGAAAACGGTCATGGCCCTTTTCACCTGTCTGCTCGCTGTCAGCGTGTGCGCGGGGACGAGCACCTGTGCAAATGCTGCGTCCCCTTCGCGAACTTTCAAGACCAGCTTCGACTGCGCCAAGGCAAGGGCATCCGTCGAAAAGCTTATCTGTCGCGATCCCCAACTGGCCCAGATGGATATCGAACTGACGCGTCTTTATCGCCTGGCGCTCACGGATGAACATTCAGTACCGCGTCCAGACAAAGTCATGATCGACCAGCAGTTCTGGATCGAGGCCCGCAATCAGTGTGCCTCCGAGCCTGCGCCCAAGGCGTGCACGATCCGAAGTTATGCCGAGCGCGCGCACCAGCTACGCCAAGGCTCGGCAATTGTGAGAACCAAGGATCCAGACAGACTCACCGAAGGCCCCCTGGCTTTTCGTTGTACAGGGTTTAACGCGCTGATTGCCGCCACCTTCTTTAGCACGCAGCCTGGCGTCGTGTACCTGAAATGGGCGAACACCTCGATCACCCTGAGCCAGGTGCAGAGTGATTCGGGAACCCATTACACCGGCAAGGATTACCAGGGGAACTACAGCTTCTGGCAAAGCGGCAACGTGGTATTTTTCCAGAAACCAGGCTCTGGGGAAATGAGTTGTACGGCCGAGCCGGTCGGCTGAATTTTTATTAGGAGCCAAACCCCCGAAAGGGCAAAAGTCCGAAAACAAGGTATGACAAGAAGGAGTCTGTCTTGATGGGCCCTGGCTTGGGCTCCACTCGATCCTTGGCAGATCGTAGCGTTCGGCGTAATGCAGGCTACAAGCCCGTCACTACCCCAACAATTCCATTCTCAGCGACTTCAGTGTTTGCGAATCAAGAACAATCTCGCGCGTATTGATCGATAAAGGCTGGGTATTCCGATGCTGAAGGCTGAATTGGCTCAAGCCCCCACCGACACCATCAAGAAATATCGCGTGGTGTTTGCCGAAGGCAATGGCGTCGCCTGGGATCAGGCACTGTCGTTCAATGCCCAGCAGGATATCGAAGTAACAAATGTTGACCGCTGGATTCGAGGATTCGAGAGAACCTGGTTTAAGACAACGCCTACGCGCCATCGAGCGCAGGTTACCTGTCCGATACCCCGATCGCTTGATGTCAGCGTTATGGATACCGGACAGGGAGTTTGATGCCTAGAAGTCGTCCTCCACCTTACCGTTCTTGACCTTGAACTCGCGGCTCTGCAAGAAGGCGTTGCGGATGAAGGTGTATTTATCGCCGGTGATCACTTTCTCGCCCGACAGGTAACTGGCGCGGGTGTCGACGGTCTCGACCGCGAAGACGGTATTACGGGCAGGGATATCGTTCATGTAGCGGTACGGTGCGGTGTAGGTGTCCGGGTACTTGGCGATGCCATCGCGCACCGTGCTAGGCCCCAGCAACGGCAGCATCACGTACGGACCGGTCGGTACACCCCAGTGCCCGAGGGTCAAGCCGAAGTCTTCATCATTGCGCTGCAAGCCCATCTTGGTACCGACGTCGAAGAAGCCCGCCACACCCAGCGTGGTGTTCAACAGCAAACGAGCGGTGTCGACACCTGCGGCATGAGCTTTGCCCTGCAAAACATCGTTGGCAAAGTTACCAATGTCGCCGATGTTCCTGAACATGTTATGGATGCCGTCCTCCAGAAACTGCGGCGTGATGAACTGATACCCCTTCGCCAACGGCTTCAGTGTGTAGGTGTCGAGGGTGTCGTTGAAGCGGTAGATAACGCGATTGACGTCTTCCCACGGGTCGTCATCAGCCGCGTGAGCGGCGATGGGAACCAGAGCGGCCCCGGCAACGAAGCACAGCTGGGTCAGACGATTGGTAAGGCGTGCGCCGGTCACGGGCATAGCCGGAACTCCTGCGAAATGGGGGACGCTATGCTCAGCGACTCGAGCGAGTATAAGGCCTTCTGTCAGGATCTCAGGCAAAGTATTGGGCTGAAAATACTCGTACCCCTCCCCTTAAACGCTCTATACGTCATTGAGGCTGTGACCGGTCAGGCACGGATAGGCTATACAACAAGGCCGGCAGAAACACGAAGGTCGACAGCAGCACGGCGAACAGGCTCAGCAGCAACACCAGGCCCATGCTGGCTGTACCAGGATGGCGGGCGATGGCCAGGCAGCCGAACGCAGTGCCGGTGGTCAGCGCCGAAAACAAGATCGCGTGCGCGGTGGGCGATCCCAGGAACTGGCGCATGCCACTGCGCCAGTTCATCACGAAATAGACGTTGAAGGACACGCCGACGCCCAGCAACAACGGCAATGCAATGATGTTGGCGAAGTTGATCGACAGGCCGAGCAAGCGTACCAGCAGTGCCGTCAGCAAGGCCGACATCAACAAGGTAACCATCACCAGAACGGTGTCGCGGACCCGCCGCAGGACCACCATCAGCACCACAGCGATGGCCAGCGTGGCATAGACAGCGGCCTGCTCAAACGCCTCCAGGACCGTGTCGGCCGACTTGACGGTATCGAACGCCGAGCCGACGGCCAGGGGTGCCACCGCATGAACCGCCTCGACGAACCGGCGTAGCCCGGCGGTCGTTTGCGCCTGATCGCCCGGCGTCAGTTGTATCCGCACCCGACCGTCGGCAGTAAACCAGTCACGTTTGAGTTCGTCCGGCAGCCGCTGCAGGGTGATGCGTTGAGCGGAAAGCGAGTCATTCAGCGCCTTGAACGTCTGCGGCAAAAACCGCGCCAGTGATTGGTTGGCCGCCAGCAGAACGCTGTCCGGTGCCTGCGCCAACCGGCCCAGTGACTGACCAATGTGCAGCAACGGCGCATTTGGCGGCACGTCGCCGGAGACGCTGGTAATCGCGGCGCTGGTGTCACGTGCAGTGGCGCGCAACTCGGCGACCGTGGCGGGCGGTCTCAGCGCGTGGGGACTCAGTACCGAATACATCAGGTCCGACGCCTGCTTGATCTGTTCGAGCTTGTCGTCCTGGCCCTCGGGAACGAAGTCCGAGCCTGAAACCACCTGCGCGACTTCGGGCAGCGCACCGAGACGTTCACTTAGAGGGCGAGCGGTCGGTAGATCCGCCGCCAGCACGTTCAGGGTGAACGGGTTGGTGTTCGGGTCGTTCATCAGCGCGCTCAAGGTCTGCATGGCCTCGCTGTCCGCGCGCTTGGTATGCAGCGGATTGGCGTCGAAGGGCATGCTGACGGTGCTCCACAGGCCGGCCACCGCCAGCAACGCGAAAACCACCAGCACCGGCATCCGGCGATGTGCCAACCAGCTATCGGCCGCCGTGCCACCGGGCAGCACGACGTCAGTGTGCTGCGGCCCCTTTGCCAGCAGGCCCAGCAGCGCGGGCAATACCGTCAAGGTACACACCAGCGCCAACAGCATGCCGACGCCGGCGATGATGCCCAGTTCGGCCATGCCGCTGAAAGGGGTCGGTGCGAAGGCCAGGAAACCGCAGGCGGTTGCCGACGCGGCCAGGCCGATTTGCCCGCCGACCTGAAGGCCCGTTAGGTGCAGGGTGTCGGCGAAATCTCGGTCGCCGCGCTGCAGTGCCTGAAAGCGCACACCGAACTGGATGCCAAAATCGACAGCAAGGCCAATGAACAGCACCGCGAAGGCAACCGAGACCAGGTTCAGGCGGCCAACCGCGAACGCGGCGAAGCCCAACGTGTAGACCAGGCCCACGACCAGGGTCAGCAACACCGGCACAATCAGTCGCCAGGAACGCAGGGCCAATACCAGCCAGAAAATCACCAATAGCGCACTGCCGATGGTGATGGGTGCCGCTCGGTCGGTCAGGGAGCGAAACTCCTCATCGGACAATGGCACCGAACCGGTGTAGTTCACCCGGACCCGCCCTGCTTTCACATCGGGCAGGTTGGCAACGATGTTCAGCATCGCCTGAGTGGCGTCCTGGCCAGGTTCGAGGGCATCGTGGTCGAGCACCGGTTGGATCAGCACCAGTTCCAGACCGCCGCTATGACCAACCAGCTGGGGTGTCAACAACGCCTGCCAGGACAACGGCGAAGCCTGCCCATTCAGGCTGTCGTCCAGAGTCTTGGCAATGTTGCCCAGCGCGGAATCGTAGGTTGAGAGGTAGTCGCCCATGCCGTAGCTCACGCCTTCGACCAGCATATTCAGGCCCTTGAGCAGGCCACGGGCGGAGGGATCGCTGGCCAGCGGATCCAGTAGCTGACTGCCCTGCACCATGCTGTCGAGGACGTCGAATAAATCGCTGGACGACTGCAGCATCAAGCCTTCGCGGTCGAAGAATGGGCTGATGCCTGGCGTGGACACCGAGCGTATGTGGCGCGGGTCGGCCGCCAGACCATTGGCCAATGTGAGGGCATTTTCACGCGCCTCCTCCACCGTTGGTGCATGCACGACGGTGATGAGGGTATCGCTGAACTGCGGGAACAGGCCGGCGAACACCAGGCTCTGCTGACGCCACGGCAGGTCTGCGGAAAACAGGTGATCAGAATCCGTATCGATACTTAGGCGCGTGGAGGCGCCCATCAGACTCGCCGCCGCCAGCACTATCGCCAACAGCAGGACAATAACCGGGTGACGACCACTGGCATCCACCAGCCACACGATGCAGCGCTGCGCGATGCTGGTCATGACCAGCTTATTGCGTAGACGCCGAGTGCGACTGACGGACGCGGAGGATTCAGCGACGGCTTTTATCATGTCGTTGTACACCGCAAGGAGGTTCGCGCTTCCAGGTTCGGGCTGCCGTCGCGGCTGCGCGCAATGCACCGATGGCCCTGTTCATGCGTGATGAGAGTCCGGGCAAACCAGCCAGCAACCAGGGGCGGCGGGCCAAGGTCACGATCAGTTGCGGCACGCGGGGTCGACCCCAAGGATCAATCACAGCCTGCAACGCCTCGGGGAGTTCATCATCGCGTTCATCGATGACGGCCCTGAGCACGATGAATGGCAGATCGCGACTCGCCGCCACCGCCGCCACCGCCGCGCTTTCCATATCCACCGCCGCTGCGGTGTAGCGCTGCTGCGCGGCCATTTTTGCCGCGGCGGTGGAGAGCGGTCCGGGCAGGCTGAGCAAGGTGACATCAAACACCGTCGGCAATGCCGCGTCGGTCAGTCGCCGCTGCAATCGGTCGCGCCAAACAGGATCCACCGGGTAAATATGCCCCTGCTCGTCGAGTACGCTGTGCGGACAGAGCAACATGCCGGTGCGCAAGCTGCCATTCAGAGCACCGGCAACACCGAATGTCGCCAGCGCCTGAGCCCCGGCATCGGCCAAGGCCAGCGCCGCCTTGCGAGCAGCGTCCTGCCCCATGCCGCTGAGCCACAGACCGCAGCCCTCTGACAGGGGCACGATGCAGTCGGGGTGTACTGTCTGGGTCGTCAACGCAGCCGCTTCAGCCTTCAATGCCACCACGATACCCAGCGAGTGCAGTCTCACCTTTGCGCCCTTGACTGGCTGAGCAGGTGTCGAAAACGGGCCAACGCGTACAGCGGGAAATACGCAGCGTAGCCGTGATATTTGAGGTAATACACCCGTGGAAAACCGGGTGCGTTGTGCGAGGGATGAGACCAGAGTCCTTCATGCTGCTGGCAGGCGAGCAGCCATTGGATGCCGCTGCGCACCGAATCGGACTTGACCTCGCCCATCGCCAGCTGGGCCAACACCGCCCACGCGGTCGAGTGAGGTGTACTGACACCACCGTTGGTGCCGGCCAGGCTCGGGTCGATGTAGCTGTCATTGCTCTCGCCCCACCCGCCGTCATCGTGCTGCCGCGTGCGCAGCCAGTCCACGGACTTGCGCAAATAAGGTTGCTGGAGATCCTCACCTGCCAGCGCCAGTCCAGACAGCGCGCTCCAGGTGCCGTAGATGTAATTGTTGCCCCACCGCCCCCACCAGCTGCCGTCGGCCCGCTGGGTGGCGCGCAGATAATCGACGCAGCGACGCAGGCCGCCACGGTCCTGATCGCGCCCCAGCACGCCGAGGCACGCGGCCACACGGCCAGAGACATCCTCGGTCGGCGGGTCAAGCAGTGCGCCATGGTCGGCGAAGGGAATCGCGTTGAGGTAGTAATACGTGTTGTCTGCGTCGAAGGCCGCAAAGCCACCGTTCTTCGACTGCAAGGCCAACATCCAGTCCGTGGCCCGATCGATGCTCTGGCGATGGTGTCCGGGCTGACCGCGGCGGCGATCCAGCACGTGCAACAACGCCGCCACCAACGCGGTGTCGTCAATGTCGGGGTAGTAGGCGTTGGCGTACTGAAAGGCCCAGCCACCCGGCGCCGCCCGGGGTGAACGCGCCACCCAGTCGCCCTTGCATTCCAGCTCCTGTCGCTGCACCAGCCAGTCGCAGGCCCGCACGATGGCCGCCTCGGTCGCCGTGTTGTCATCGCTGTGAATCAAGGCCATTGCACTCCAGCCGGTATCCCACACCGGCGAAACGCATGGCTGGCAATACGCTGATCCGTCGGCGCGATGGACGACCAGTTTTTGGATCGAACGCAAACACGTATGCCGGGCCGGGTGATCCTTGGGGTAGCCAAGCAGGATTATTGCTTCGTAGCTATTGACCATCGGCGGAAAAATGGCCCCGAGGCCATCCTCGCCATTCAAGCGCGGCAGGAACCAGGCTTCCGCCTTGCGGATTGCACGCCGGCGCAGCCCCCCCGGCATCCAGCGATCGAGTCCGCGCCCCAGCTTGTCCAGCCCGAGGAACAGCCGGTTCAACAGGCCACCACGGAGAAAATAGTTACGCTCCAGTTCCGGCGGGGTAACGAACAGCTCACGAATACTGACTCGCCCGGGATTGATCGCACGGGCCTTGAGCGAACAGAGGATGGTCAAGGGCACCAGGGTCGTCCGTGCCCAGTACGAGGTCTTCTCGATGTGCAGAGGCGCCCAGCGCGGAAACAACATGATCTCGACCGGCAAATAAGGGACCGCGCGCCAGGGCACCTGCTCGAACATCGCCAGCAGGATGCGCGTAAACACATTGGTTTTGGCGGCGCCACCCAGCGCCAGTACCGCTTCCCGGGCACGGCACAGGTGTGGCATATCGAGCGCGTCGCCAGCGACCTTGAGTGCGTAATACGCCTTGACCGTGCACGACAGATCGATCGCACCGCCCACATACTGTGGCCACCCGCCATGGCCCTCGAGGACCTGAGTCGAACGCAGGTAGCGGGCCATCTTTTCCTGCAATACCTCGTCGATCTCATCCGTGAAATGCATCATCAGGATGTATTCGGCGGTGATCGTGCAGTCGGACTCCAGCTCGAAACACCAGTGGCCATCAGCACGTTGACGTGCCAACAGCGCAGCACGCGCACGGGCAATGGCCGAATCCAACACAGTGGTTTCGGGTACCCGCGCGCTGTTGCCAACGACAGCGTCAATAGAGGCGGAACACTCCCTCATGGCTGCACATCATCGGTGTCGGTGGAGGTGCACCAGATCGTTTCGGTGCAATAGGGAATGGCACTTTTCGGCCAATTGATTTTCCCCCCCGAGGGGGCATTCCACTCTGCAGACAGCAGTGTCAATGGAAGCTTGCGGGCGGCCGTTTCGAACAGCCAGCGCAAACCGCTGTTGGAGTTCCCACTCAATCGGGTGAGCGCGATGATACTGGCCACCGTTTTGTGTGAGATCTTGACTTGCTCACCGGCGCGAAAATTGAGGTTTTGCTGCAACTTGCGCAGCGTCATGACGGCCAGGCCGATGCTCCACAGGCAAAAACGGCGGAACCCCGCCTGCTCGATCGGAATGGCCAGCGTGTACTCCAGCGCGTTGCGCAGGTGGGCATGGGCCACGCCGATCAATTCGGACATCGCCCCCTCCTGACCCTCCTGACCCTCCTGACCCTCCTGACCCGCCTGCATGTCTGCCAGATGCACGCCATACCGGGCGAAGACATCCTGTGGCAGCCAGCACACGCCATGGCTGTAGTCTTCCCATTGGTCCTTGAGGATATTGGTCATCTGCAGGCCCTGGCCGAAGGACACCGCCAGACGCATCAGCCGCTCCCGTTGGCTGGCCACGGAAGGATCGAAATCGATGAGCAACTCGGTGAGCATTTCGCCCACCACGCCGGCCACGCAGTAGCAGTAGCAATCCAGATCGCGCAGCGTTTCCAGTCCTTGCTGCCCCACGCAGCACTGAAAGTCGCGCATGCCGTGGGACATGATTTTCAGGCATTTGATAATCGCCAGGCGCTGCGCTGGCTTCAAGTCCTGAGTGACTTGCAGCACCAGCGGCAACTGGCTGACCAGCTCGCGCTCGGCCAGCAAGGTCTCCTGTGAAAACAGCGGCGCCAGTTCGGCCGCGAAGCGCTGCGGGTCGATGCGGCCAGTGACGGCATCGATGAACCCATCCTCGTAACGCAACTTCTGCTCGGCAGACAGGGCCGGCTCGTCTTCGATGGTGTCGGCGACACGGCATAGCAGGTACGCATTGGTGACTGCACGGCGTAAGGCCGGCGGCAATTGGGGAATGGTGAGTGCAAAGGTTCTGGATACTTTGGGCAGAATGGCGTTTTGGTATGCGTCGGCAGCGCTTTCGGTGGCCTCAGTGGCCGGCTGGGATTCGATCATAGGCATGCCTTAGCCTTCCTCTTTTTGTAGAGTTAGGGACGGTCGGAAATAGCCCCCGACCGAAAAACAAGGGCGCGCCTATCAGACGCGGCCAATGTCACGCTTCCGAAATCAGTGTTCTACCCCCAAGGATGCGATGCGAGGCGTTTGCCTGCCTGGCAGACGCGCCTGAACCCTGTTGCTCAGGGCTCTCTTTTCGCACAATCCTCTGGCAACAATATAGTAGGAAAATTTGGTCCATACTGAAAAACGAACTGTTTGGAAATTTCAGTATCCTCTTCCCACAGCAAGCTCTGGCAGAGAACTCAAGGATTATTTACCGATGGTAGTGCCGTGAAAATACTGGTGAGCGGAGCCACTGGCTTTGTCGGCTCGGCCGTAGTGCGACGCCTCCTGCAAGATGACCACCATGTTCGGGTGCTGGTGCGGGCGACCTCGGATCGTCGCAACCTGCACAATCTGAATGTGCAAGTCATCGAAGGGGATCTCACCCAACCGACTTCGCTGCAGCGCGCCTGTGATGACTGCGACGCTCTGTTCCACGTGGCGGCCGATTACCGACTGTGGGCGCCAATTCCCGCGCAGCTCTATCAGACCAACGTCGACGGCACGCGGGCAATACTCGAAGCGGCCAGGCTGGCTGGTGTGCCACGTATCGTCTATACCAGTAGCGTCGCCACCCTTGGCAATCCCGGGGATGGCCGCCCCGGTGACGAGAACACCTCGGTGACACTGGGCGACATGATCGGACACTACAAGCGTTCCAAGTTCCTCGCCGAGGCGCTGGTCCGGGAGCTTGCCGCCGAGGGGCTGCCGGTGGTGATCGTCAACCCCTCGTCCCCGATCGGACCGCGCGACATCAAACCCACCCCCACCGGCCGGATCGTGCGCGACGCCATCGCGGGGCGCTTGCCCGCCTACGTCGATACCGGCCTCAACGTCGTGCATGTGGACGATGTCGCGGAGGGCCACTGGCTGGCGTTCCAGCGTGGCGTGGTGGGCGAGCGCTATATCCTGGGTGGCCATAATCTCAGCCTGCGCGACCTGTTGATCGAGATCGCCGACATTGCCGGGCGGGCTCCGCCGCGCTGGCGATTGCCGCATGCCGTGGTCATGCCGGTGGCTCATCTGGCAGAAGCCTGGGCACGGCTGACCGGCACCCAGCCGATTGCCACCGTGGAGGAAGTTCGCATGTCCAAAAAACGCATGTTCTTCTCCAGCGCCAAGGCCGAGCGCGAGCTCGGTTATGCCCCGGGCCCTGCCCGCCTGGCACTGGAAGATGCGGTCAGGTGGTTCGAGCAGCACCGGTAGCCATCAACGCATGAACCGGCGTGCCAGACGCGCGAGCCCCGGTACAAAGGTCGGACGCAGCAAGCGCTTATCGTAGCCGTCCATCCGCCGCCGATCCTCGGCTAGACACAGGTCCAGCAACTCGGGCAACTTGAGATCCAGGCCGATCTGCTGATGCCCGGTGAGGGTGAAGTTGGCGTCCTGCATTTCGTCGTTGCTGTCCAGCCCCTTGGCGATGCCGATGCGCTCCCAGATCAGGAAAGCCCAGACGCGAGCAACCTTGAACTCAAAGGCCACGCGTCGCCACCACGGCAACTGACGCCGGTACCAGGCGACCCAGTTGGCGAAAAACAGGATGTGCCGGGCCTCCTCCTGGATCACCGGTTCGAAGGTGTCCACCAGTTCCGCCGGAAAGTAACCGGTCAGCTTGGCCGACTCGAACAGGCCAAAGGCAAAGAAACTGTCGATGCACTCGCTGTAGCCGGTCACCAGCCACCCCCATTCGGGGTCCTTGGGCACCAAATAGTCCGGTTCCGGCTCCAGGGGAATGCCGTAGGCCTCGACCAGTTTGCTGAGCACCACCTTGTGGCGCGCTTCTTCGCCGCCATCCATGTTCAGCGCCTCACGCAGCAGCGGGTCCTTCACCGTATTGGAGTAGGTCTGCACTTGCAGCTGCGCGCGCCCCTCGGTCTGCACGGCGATGTCCCAGATCGGCAGTGACGTAATGCGCTGCAACACGTCGGGGCTCAGTTCGGGCCAGACCATTACCGCGGGCTTGTAGGGATTGTGGGTGTCCAGCAGCATGCGACAGAATAATCGCTTATGCGCCTCGGAGCCGATCCTGATCCGGCCGGGCTCCTCGCCCCGCCAGTGGCGCATGGCGTGATCGGCAGCGTCTGTGAGGGCATTGCCAAGCATCGGACATTCTCCTCTCGTCACTCAACGCTATAAACAGTCGGGCATCATTGCGCAGCTTGATCGCACTGCCGTCCTGCCTGACGGCGCACTTCCATCCAGTGCCAGTAAATCAGCGCCGGCACGCCAACCCCCACCTCGCGCATGCGCTTGACCAGTGACAGCGCCAGACTGACATCAGGCGGAACTCCTATCATGCTGCCGAACAGGATCAGACCGCCCTCCTGCACCCCCAGACCGGCGGGCACGATGAAGATGATGTGGCGCAGGGCCTGGGTCACCGCTTCGATGGCGATGGCATCCCAAACGCTGATCGAATAACCCAGCAGGTGCAGCGCCAGCCAGGTCTCGACGCTGCCCAGCAAGAACCCGGCAAACTGCCAGGCACCGGCGCCGATCAGCCGCATCGGGCTGGCACAAAGCGCGCGAATATCCTGGTCCAGATTAGAACCGTCGATCAGTTCGGTCAGGCGATTGCGACCGCCAAGGACTTTCTCCGCCACCCCCTCCAGACGCGAGAACACCTGGCCGTGGCGCAGCAACATGAACAACCCGAACGGCAGCGGCAAGCTGGCGGCCAAGGCAATCAACAGCGAGTCCAGCGCGCCCACCTGATGGGTCAACGCAATCAGCAACACGATGCCCAGCGCGGTGAATAGGTACTGGTTGACCAGGGTCAGCAAGACTTCGATGACGATGCTGGCGGTGGCGGCTGCACCGTCGATGCCGCGCCATTTGACCAGCCGGATGCCGACGATCTCGCCGCCGATGTTAACCACCGGCAAGAGTCGGTTACAGGCTTCGCGAATGGCGGCGATCCAGAACAGGGCCCAGACACCGGCGCGTCGTTGCGGGTCACGCGGTGCCAGCAGCATGCGCCAGCCCAGTACATCCAGCAGCAACGGCAATGCATGAAAAGGCAGCAGCCACAGCAAGGCCCAGCCGGCATGGTCGAGGGCACCGAGAATGGCGGCCCCGTCCTCATGCACCACCATATAAATGATTGCCGCCAGCCCGAGCAGCCCGGCAAGGTAGCTGAGCCGCTTCATGCTGCAGCCGCCGCCGGATCGCAGAAACCGTGGCACAACTGGCAGCAACCTTCGATGGCGCTGCGCACCCGTGGTGACAACAGCGCCGCCAGTTCGTCGGCATGGCGGTAGTCGGCCATGCCGGCCGTCAACCCGCCGTGAACCGCCGGGTGCAAATACAATTCCGAAAGACCGCTGGGCAACTGCTGCAACATCTCCAGCAGCACGCCCTCGTCCATGCCGCCGGTGTGCCGAAGGCCAAAGACATGATCGTTATAGATCACCCCGGCCCGCTCCAGGCGCTGGCGCATCAAGCCCAGCCAAGGGCGCAGCCACGGTCCCATGCCTGGCTCGGCGGGCAGCCGCACGGCGTGCAGTCCGAAGTCTCGGCCAATAGAGAGCAACAGTGATAAGACGGTCGGATGCAGATGGAAATGCTTGTGCGCATTGACGTGGTCTAGCGTCAAGCCGGTCGCCGCGAAGGCCTCGAACTGGGCGCGGATCTCAGCGGCCAGTTGGCGCCGTACACGGGGCAGGAAAAAAAACCGGAAGCCGTTGCGCACCATGGCGCTGTCGAACCAGCCTTGGGCATTCACCAGATCAGGAATACTCGCCGTTGGCAGCATGGCCTTGCCGTCAGCCAGTACCAAGTGCAGGCCAATGGCAAGACCGGGCATACGTCGGGCACGGTCGACGGCATCGGCCGCTGCGGGCGCCGCCACCATCAAGCTGGCGGCCCGCAACACCCCTTCTCGATACGCCTGTTCGACAGCCTCGTTGACCGCCGCGTGCAGCCCAAAGTCGTCCGCGGTGACGATCAGGCGCGGCCGCCCGACACGCATCGCGCTCAAGCCTCGTGCTCGCGCAGGAAGCGGAAGAACTCCACCCCCTCACGCAGGCGGCGCTTCGTCATGTCCCAGCTACCCAGCATTTCTTTAACGATCTCCCAGATCTTCGAGGGCCGGAAGTAGAAGCTTCGGTAGAAGGTCTCGATGCCGTGGAAAATATCTTCTTTGGACAGGTGCGGGTAACTGATCAGCGCCAGCTGTACGCCTTTCTCGTTGACCAGGTTCATGTCCCGGTTGGGTTGCAACCAACCGTTCTCCACCGCCTGCTTGTACAGCGTGGTGCCAGGGTACGGTGCCGCCAGCGACACCTGGACGGTGTGCGGATTGATCTCTTTGGCGAAGGCGATGGTCTTGGCGATGGTTTCCTTGGTCTCGCCGGGCAGGCCAAGGATGAAGGTACCGTGCACCTGAATGCCCAGCTTGCGACAGTTTTCAGTGAAGGTCCGCGCGATATCGGTCCGCAGGCCCTTTTTGATGTTGTGCAGTATCTGGTCGTCGCCGGACTCGTAGCCTACCAGCAGCAAACGCAGGCCGTTGTCCTTCATGATCTTCAGCGAGGAGTAAGGTACGTTGGCCTTGGCGTTGCAACTCCAGGTCCAACCCAACGCGTGCAGGCCCCGGGCAATCTCGTGCACGCGGTCCATGTTGGAACTGTCGGTGAAGGTGTCGTCGTCGAACATCAGCTCCTTGACTTCGCGCATGTTCTCCTTGATCCACTTCGCCTCGGCGATCACGTTGGCGGCCGAGCGAACGCGGTAGCGATGGCCGCCGACGGTCTGTGGCCAGAGGCAGAACGTGCACTTGGAGCGGCAGCCGCGGCCGGTGTAAATGGACACGTAAGGGTGTTTCAGATAGCCGATGAAGTAGCGGTCGATCTTCAGGTCGCGTTGGTAGACGGGCGCCACGAACGGCAATTCGTCCATGTTCTCGATTATTACCCGCGGCGGGTTGTGCTGCACACTGCCGTCGGCGAGCTTGTAGCTGATGCCGGTGACGTCCTTGAACGCCCGGCCCTCGGCAATTTCCTTGCAGGTGAAGTCAAACTCCTCGCGCGCCACGAAATCGATCGCCGGCGAGGCAGTCAGTGAATCGGAGGGATCGACCGCCACTTTGGCGCCGACCATGCCGATCAGGATCTCGGGACGGCGCGCCTTCAGCAGTTCGGCGAATTTGGCATCGGTGGGGAACGAAGGTGTGCTGGTATGGATGATCACCAGCTCATATTCGGCGGCAATCGTCAGCGATTCCTCCACCGTGAGCTCTTCCACCGGCGCATCCAGCAAACGTGAGCCGGGCACCAGCGCGGCGGGCTGGGCCAGCCAGGTGGGGTACCAAAAGCTCTTGATCTCGCGTTTGGCCTGATAACGTGAACCGGCACCACCGTCAAAACCGTCGAAGGACGGCGCCTGCAGAAAAAGCGTCTTCATAGGAATTATTAGCTCCAACGGTCACTGGACCGAGATTTGCCAACCGCCTGCGAACGCACTACAGAAAATCACGGTCAACTATAGCGTATGGGTCCGCCCTTGCGCGCATGCAGAACGTTGCCGCGCCACTTCACCCGCCGACCGGTCAGGGCCACTGCCCACTCCATTAATAGCAGCAGGTCGCGCAAGGGGGTAAACGGCACGCAATACCAGGGTGTCGATAGGCGTCTGACGTTGCGCCCGAGAAAAAACTGCGCAACCCGCGCAACACCCGCGACCACCGCCAGGCAGACGTTCAGCGTCGAAGGCGCCAGCGTAAGACCCACCAGCGACACCGGCCAGGTGAAACAGACAACGCTCATCGCAAAGCCGCCTGGCGAGATGGAACGGATGGTCCGCAGCCAACGCAGTTCGTGCATCCATAGCTCGCTCAGGCGGGTTTCGCTGACTTCAGTGCCCACCCATACTTCCGACAGCACGGTCCGCAACCCGGCTTCCCGGGTCAGCTGGCCCAACCAGAAATCATCGGCCAAGGTATCGCGCAACACCTCGAAGCCGCCGACGGCTTGCAACGTTTCGCGGCGCAGCGCGATCGTCGAGCCGAACGCGAAACGCCTGGAGCCGAAGGCATGCGCCAGGCAGACCGAAGGTGCAAACCAGTCGTCAATGAAAAGGCAGCCCAGACGCGACCAGAACCCGCCCTGCGGGACTCCGTGATATAGGCAGGTGACGATTCCCACACTTGGGTCCGCCAACGGCGCCGTCACCCGCGACAAATAATCCGCAGGCACACTGATATCGCTGTCGGCCAGCACCAGCCAGTCGTGACGGACCAGCGGCATCATGTTCAGCAGGTTGCTGACTTTCAAATTGACGCCCTGCACGCGGGGATCGACGACCAGGTCAATGGCCAGCTGCGGGAATTCCGCGCACAGCCTCTGCACCACAGCAATGGCGGGGTCCTGAGGCTCGCGCACACCGAATATCAATTGATCACCCGAGCGGATCTGCTGACAGAATCCGCGCAAGTTTTCGTACAGCCGCGGTTCGGCGCCATGCAAGGGCTTGAGCACAGACACCGGGTGCGCCCGCCCACCGACGCCCGCCAGAGGAGTCGGTGCGCGAAGGTGCTTGAGCACAGCGCCCAAGGCGACGACGGCATAGCCGGCGGCGGCAACGACCAATCCGCTGCCCAACCAGGTGGCGAACGTGCTGACGAAGTAAGGGGTCGGCATGTGGGGTTGATTACAACAATTGCTCGTTGATAGCAATCGACGTTAGATCGAAATCTGCGCAATGGAGATTCTGCGCTACGCTACACTGCCAAAACGGGATCTCTCGAGGAGGTTGATTTTGGCTAGCCAGGAACAGGAATGTCGCCAGTGGCGTGAATCGACGGACGTGGTTTCCTTTAATGACGAGCAGCTGGTTCTTGTCGACAGGTTCGATCAGGAAATCGGGTTTCTCGACAAGGCCTCCGCGCATCAGGGGCAAGGCTTGCTGCACCGGGCCTTTTCGCTGTTGGTATTTAATCGCAAAGGCGAGTTGCTGTTGCAGCAACGGGCAGCAGGTAAGCGCCTGTGGCCGGGCTTCTGGTCCAACACCTGCTGCAGCCATCCACGGCGTGGCGAGACGCTGGACGTAGCCATTGAACGACGTCTCGGTGAAGAACTGGGCATGCAATGCTCGCTACAGTTTCTCTTCAAATTCGAATACCAGGCACAGTTCGACACAGAAGGCGCCGAGCATGAGTTGTGCTGGGTGTATGCCGGGCGCAGCGACGAAGTTCCCACGCTCAACCTCAACGAAGTCTCGGCGCTGCGGTATATTTCTCCGGAAACGCTGGACACGGAACTGGCGGAACAACCGCACCATTTTACGCCTTGGTTCAAGATCGAGTGGGAGCGCCTGCGTCGAGAACATGCCGACCTGTTCACGCCGCTTTCTTAAGTTCCCGATGGTAGATGGCAGACAGAAATCGCGGAGACTTCCTTGGGCATTCCCCTTATTCAACAGGCCAGGATTGCACGCTACATCCTCGGCAAGAAGCTGAGAGGCCAGCACCGCTATCCACTGGCGATGATGCTGGAGCCCCTGTTCCAGTGTAATTTGGCCTGCGCAGGTTGCGGCAAGATCGACCACCCCAAGGACATCCTGCGCAAGCGCCTGAGCGTCGAGGATGCCTTGCGCGCCGTGGACGAATGCGACGCGCCCGTGGTCTCCATTCCCGGTGGTGAGCCCCTTATTCACAAGGAAATGCCGCAGATCGTGCGGGGCATTATTGCCCGCAAGAAGTTCGTTTATCTGTGCACCAACGCGATTCTGCTGACCAAGCACATCGATGAATACGAACCGTCCCCCTACTTCACCTGGTCTATCCATCTGGATGGTTTACAGCAGCGCCACGATGATTCTGTGTGTATGGAAGGCGTGTTCGACAAAGCCGTTGAGGCGATCAAGCTAGCGCTTTCTCGCGGCTATCGGGTGACCATCAATTGCACCTTGTTCAATCAAGAGCCGCCGGACAACATCGCTGATTTCTTCGACTACGCCATGTCCCTGGGCATCGAGGGCATCACCGTGTCTCCCGGTTTCAGCTACGAGCACGCACCGCGTCAAGACGTGTTCCTTGGCCGCACCGAGAGCAGCACCCTGTTCCGCGAAGTGTTCAAGCGCGGCAAGGAACGCAAGAGCAAATGGGTGTTCAATCAGTCCTCGATGTTCCTCGACTTTCTCGCCGGCAACCAACGCTACCAGTGCACGCCGTGGTCCAACCCGACCTTCAATATCTTTGGCTGGCAGAAGCCTTGCTACTTGCTGGTCGATGAGGGTTACGCGCCGACCTACAAGGTATTGATGGAAGAAACCCAGTGGGAAAACTATGGCGTCGGTATTAACCCCAAGTGCGACAACTGTATGGCCCACTGCGGCTTCGAAGGCAGCGCCGTCAACGACACCTTCGACCATCCACTGAAAGCGATGCGTGTGGCCCTGTTCGGCCCCCGCACCGATGGCGCCATGGCGCCCGCGCTACCTGTGCTCTACAGCGAACGTGTCGAGACCCCCTCCGCACGCATCCCGGTTCGCATCGTCGAACCCACCGGTGCGGATCCCGGTAAAGGCTAGTGGCGACATTGACCCTGTCCGCGTACGGCTGGGCGCTTACACTTCTCCCTGCCGTGATCTGGGTCGGACTGCTCGTGGCGCCATGGCGGCCGTGGAGCACCCGCGAACGGCTTGAGGCCGACTCACACACCGGCGGTACGACTGATCTCAGCGACATTACCGTGTTGATTCCGGCACGCAACGAAGCCGACACGCTCGGCGTTACCCTGACCGCCTTGCAGGCACAGGGCACAGGGTTGCAGGTGGTGGTCATCGACGACCAGTCCAGCGACGCCACGGCCACTATTGCTAGCGCCTTTCCTGACACTCGCGTCGTCAGCGGCCAGCCACTACCGGAGGGCTGGGCCGGAAAACTGTGGGCATTGGAGCAGGGAAAGTCCCACGTGCGTACGCCAATGACGCTGTTGCTCGACGCCGACATCCAGTTGCAGCCTGGCCTGCTGTCGGCGCTGCGGGCGTTCAAACAGCGTGAGGGGAAGCAGTTTGTTTCGTTGATGGCAGACCTGCGCCGCACCAGCTTTTGGGATCATCTGTTGTTGCCGGCGTTCGTCTATTACTTCAAATTGCTGTATCCGTTTGCCCTGTCCAATTCTCGCCATCGGTACGTGGCCGCGGCAGCGGGCGGCTGTGTACTGGTCGATACCGAGGTCCTGCAAAGTATCGGTGCCTTTACCTGCCTGCGGGATGCATTGATCGACGATTGCTCGTTGGCACGACAGGTCAAAAACGCTGGCTATCGTACCTGGCTGGGCCTTAGCCGTGGGGTGATTAGCCGGCGCCCTTACGGCACCCTGATCTCTATCCACGATATGGTCGCGCGTTCAGCTTTTACCCAGCTCGGCTACTCCATATGGATACTGCTGACCGTGACGGTGATGTTTGTCGTCGCCTATGCGGCACCGTTCGCCTTGCTGAGTTTGCCACTTGCTCGACCGTGGGCGCTGACTGCCTGGGGGGCCATGACGCTGAGCTATCTGCCGATATTACGCTACTACCGGATGTCTCCGTTCTGGGCCTTGTTGCTGCCACTGGGCGCAGCGTTTTACCTTGGCATGACCTGGAGTTCGGCGATCCGCTACTGGCGTGGAGTCCGTTCTCATTGGAAGGGACGAGTCTATAGTGCCTGATTCACGGGGCATTGATCCTTGGCGTCATTCGCCCTTCGACGACGCGCCGGTTGTAGCGTTTGCCGCAGAGCAATCGCTCTGCTAGTGTCAGTATTGAGTTGTTTTTTGAACCGCTGCCGACACTGGTTTCTGCCCATGGCCCCCAAGAAAGCCACCGTCGATTTCGAAAGTCCTCCCCTAAAACCGTGGCAGCCGGTTGCCCCTGATACAGACCGAGCAGAGTGTGCAGAACCTCCTCAAGCACGGCGTGCTCCTCGAACAGCGCCCTTCGGCGTGGACACTCAAGCATGATCGCGACCTACCAAAAACAATGCCAGGCGCGCGTCGATGCCGCTCTGGAAGAACTCCTGCTACCTCCACGCGACGAACTGCAACGCCTGTACCAGGCGATGCGCTACAGCGTCGTCAACGGCGGTAAGCGGGTCCGCCCGATGCTGGTCTATACCGCTTGCGAAGCCCTCGACGGCGCGGCGGAACAGGCCAAAGGCGCCGCCTGCGCAGTGGAGCTGATCCACGCTTATTCGCTGGTTCACGACGATCTGCCAGCGATGGATGACGACGACCTGCGTCGCGGCCAGCCGACCACCCACAAGGCGTTCGACGAGGCCTGCGCGATCCTCGCAGGCGATGGCCTGCAGGCGCTGGCCTTCGAGGTGCTCGCCGATCCCCGGCACAACCCTCAGAGTGCCGAAGTTCGCCTGGAAATGTGCGGTATCCTGGCGCGTGCCGTCGGCCCTGCCGGCCTGGTCGGTGGCCAAGCCATCGATCTCGAGGCGGTCGGTCACCAGCTCGATCAGAACGCTCTGGAAACCATGCATCGACACAAGACTGGCGCATTGATCGAAGCCTGCGTGCAGCTTGGCGCGCTGGCCAGCGGTAACGCAGACGAAGCCTCGCTACGAGCCCTGCGCGACTATGCTCGGGCCATCGGCCTGGCCTTCCAGGTGCAGGACGACATTCTCGACGTGGAGAGCGATACCGCCACCCTCGGCAAACGCCAGGGCGCCGACATTGCCCACGACAAGCCGACCTACCCGGCCCTGCTCGGTCTCGATGCGGCCAAGACCTATGCCCGCAGTTTGCACGACCAGGCCCTTTCCGCTCTGCATCCGTTCGGCGTCGGCGCCGAGCCGCTGCGCGCCCTGGCCTGCTATATCGTCGAACGGCGCCACTGAGCCAACCGGCGTCACCTGCGACCATTGGCCAAGTCCGCTAAAGGATCCTCCGATGTCCAAGACGTTCCATGAGATCCCCCGCATGCGCCCCGCCACTCCACTGCTGGACCGCGCCGCGACGCCGGACCGACTGCGTCTGCTCAGCGAGGCGGAGCTGGAAATACTGGCCGATGAGTTGCGTCAGGAGCTGTTCTATATCGTCGGTCAGACGGGCGGCCACTTCGGCGCCGGGCTCGGTGTGATCGAACTCACCATTGCCCTCCATTATGTCTTCGACACGCCCAACGACCGCCTGGTATGGGACGTCGGCCACCAGGCCTACCCACACAAGATCCTCACCGGTCGCCGGGGGAGAATGCACACGCTACGCCAGAAGGGTGGCATAGGCCCGTTCCCGCGCCGCATCGAGAGCGAGTACGACACCTTTGGCGTCGGTCATTCCAGTACCTCAATCAGCGCCGCCCTGGGTATGGCCATCGCCTCGCGCCTCAAGGGTGAAAGACACAAATCCATTGCCGTGATCGGCGATGGTGCACTGACGGCCGGGATGGCCTTCGAGGCGCTCAGCCACGCGTCGGATGTGAAGGCCGACATGCTGGTGATCCTGAATGACAACGACATGTCGATCTCCAATAACGTCGGCGGCCTGTCCAACTATCTGGCGAAGATCCTCTCCAGCCGCACCTATGCCAGCGTGCGCGAGGGCAGCAAGAAAATCTTGTCGCGCCTGCCCGGCGCCTGGGAGATTGCTCGCCGCACCGAAGAATGCGCCAAGGGCATACTGGTGCCCGGCGCCCTGTTCGAGGAACTCGGCTGGAACTACATCGGCCCGATCGACGGCCACGATCTGCCGACCCTCCTCGCCACCCTGCGCAACCTGAGCGACCTCAGGGGGCCGCAGTTCCTCCACGTGGTCACCAAGAAGGGTAAGGGGTTTTCCCCTGCCGAGGTCAATCCGATCGGCTATCACGCCATCACCAAACTGGAGCTGGAGCCCGCCGGTGCGCAGCAGCCGCCGAAGAAGGCGAGCGGACCGAAATACTCTAATGTCTTCGGCCAGTGGCTGTGCGACATGGCCGCCACCGATTCGCGCCTGACCGGCATAACTCCGGCCATGAAAGAGGGCTCCGACCTGATCGCCTTCAGCGAACGCTACCCGGATCGCTATTTCGACGTCGCCATCGCCGAGCAGCACGCCGTGACCCTTGCCGCCGGCATGGCCTGCTCTGGCCTGAAGCCGGTTGTGGCGATCTATTCAACCTTCCTCCAGCGCGCCTACGATCAGTTGATCCACGACGTCGCGGTGCAAAATCTCGACGTGCTGTTTGCTATCGACCGCGCCGGTGTGGTCGGTGAGGACGGTCCGACCCACGCGGGCAGCTTCGACCTCTCCTATCTGCGCTGCATTCCCGGAATGCTGGTGATGACCCCCAGCGACGAGAACGAATTGCGCCGCATGCTCACCACCGGCTTCCGCTACCCAGGCCCGGCGGCGGTGCGCTATCCCCGTGGTTGTGGGCCGAACGCGACCATCGAACCTGGCCTGGAACCCCTGGAAATCGGTAAGGGCGTGCTTCGTCGCCGCGGCAAGCAAGTCGCCCTGCTGGTGTTTGGTACGCAGTTGCCGGAAGCGTTCAAGGTCGCCGAAGAGCTGGATGCCACGGTGGCTGACATGCGCTTCGTCAAACCGCTGGACGAGGCCTTGATACGCAAGTTGGCCTCCAGTCACGAACTCTTGGTCACCATCGAGGAAAATAGCATCATGGGCGGTGCCGGCAGCGCGGTGGCCACATTTCTCGCCAACGAGAACCTGGTCCAGCCGATCCTTCATCTGGGCCTGCCGGATCGCTACCTGGAACCCGCCCAGCCCGCCGAAATGCTCGCCGAATGCGGGCTCGACGCCGCTGGCATCGAAGCTGCGGTGCTCGGGCGCCTGGCACTGTTGCACTGGGCTGACGACGGGCAGAAACAAGGGGTTCTCCCGTAAGGGTCAAACACATTAAACTTTGCCCTCGCCTGAAAAGGCTGCGGCTGGCAGCAAGGTGTCCTTATATCAGCGAGCCCCGTTAGCGTCGCCGTTTGGCCTCAGCGCCCTGAAAAAGGCTGCACGTGACTGCTTGTAATCCCCCTGAATTCGAAGCGAGGCTGCGAGGATTGTTAATCCCGTCGCCACGGTTGGCTGAAGATCGCCTGGCTTTTCTTGGCGTATCTCTTGGTCTTGGCCTTCTTGGTACTGGATTTGCGTACATTCTTTATTATTTCATTGTGCAACGCCTTGGTGCGCTTGCAGCGGCCTCGGTGACTTACATTCCACCGGTTGTGGCGTTGCTGATCGGATTTTTCGTGGCCCGGGAGGCAGTACATGTGATTGATCTTCTAGCCATCGCAGCAATTCTTGGTGGCGTGTACGTTGTGCAAGTCGGACGGTGACAGGCACTGGTGCTCCCTTCTCAGAACGGACCAGGCCTGGAGCGTAATCGCAGTCACTGACACCTCTGGCTTGGTGTACCAGAGGGTTCGTTAGCCCTCCTCTCCGCCACCATCCGTCCGGTTTTTCTACGCCACAAAAATAGAGACTTGCAGCATGCAAGCTGCCAAATCATATTATGACTGTAATATTGTTGATGAAGCGCAAAAAAAATCAGGCCTATCGGAGTTGATCCCATGAATGATGCAACCACCCTTCACAAGCTGTTCCTGGACGACTTATCAATCGGCGACACGTTCCGCAGCGGCACATACCTGATCGATGAGCAGCAAATAAAGAGTTTTGCACAGCAATTCGACCCCCAACCTTTTCATCTGGACAATCAGGAGGCTGAGCAAACTTTTTTTGCCGGGCTCGCTGCAAGCGGCTGGCATACGGCCGCCATCACCATGCGCTTACTTGTCTCATGCCTGCCTTTGGATGCGGGTCTTATCGGCGCTGGCAGCGAGCTGAGCTGGCCTACCGCTACTCGCCCTGGAGACGAACTGCGCGTCGAGACCTCCGTCCTGGCCATCAACCCTTCGAAGTCCAGGCTTGATCGCGGTCTTGTTACGTTCCAGACTGACACGCTCAACCAGCACGGTGAGTTGCGTCAACGCTCAGTCGCCAAATTGTTGATCTTTCGCCGCAGCACCTCCGCGGCCCACTGAAGCGTTTCAACTAAAAAGCTACGTGTTCGCGAGAGAACCTCTATGCCACACGACCTGAGTCACCTTGACACAGCGCTTGCGGCCTACCCCCGGGTGGCGCTGCTGGAAGGCCCCACACCGATCCAGAAACTGTCTCGATTGAGCCAAATGCCCGAGCTGAACGGATGCAATCTCTACGTAAAGCGAGATGACCTGACAGGCCTCGGCGGGGGTGGAAACAAACTGCGTAAGTTGGAGTTTTTGCTCGGCGAGGCACTCGCCGAGGGCGCCGACACCCTGGTGACCTGGGGCGGTCTTCAATCCAATCACGCTCGGTTGACCGCTGCAGTAGCCGCCCGCCAAGGCCTGGCCTGCGAACTGATTCTGACCCAATCTGGCGTGCGCACAGATGATGACTATCGCCTTAACGGCAACGTCCTGCTGGACGCTCTTTTTGGCGCTGCGATCCATCGGCTACCCCTCGGGGCTGTTCCCGACACCTATGCAGCAGAGCTGGTCGAGAAGCTCAAGCGACAGGGTAAAAGGCCCTTTGTCATGCCGTTGGGCGGTTCAAGTCCCAGAGGTTGTCTGGGCTATACCGCATGCGCGGCCGAGGTACTTCGCCAGGCGGATGCTCTGGGACTCCATTTCGACCGTATAGTCGTCCCCAATGGCAGTAGCGGGACCCACTCGGGCTTGCTGGCCGGCGTCACCCTGGCCCGAGCATCAACGCGAATTATCGGATACACCGTACTCGGAACAGAAGAACAAGCTTTCGGTATAACCCTGGAAAAAACCCGACAAGTTCTACACCTCCTTGACCCGTCCACCATACTGGCTGAAAGCGCGCTCAGCGTGGATGGCAGCCAGCGTGGCGACGCCTATGGCGCCCCGACCGAAGCCATGCTGGAGGCTACCCGTCTACTGGCTTCCCATGAAGGGTTGCTCATTGATCCCGTATACGGCGGCAAGGCATTCGCCGGATTGCTGGCATCCGTCCGCCGTGGCGAATTCCCGGCCGGCAGCAATTTGCTCTTTCTGATGACTGGAGGAATACCGGGCATTTTCGCCTACCGTGCTGCCTTCAGCTGACCGGTCATGGGCGTTCTCCAGCGGTCGTAAAACCCTCCCTGCAGGCGAGCACCGGGAGGTTGGAACAACAGAGACGTATCAGCCCTTCGCCTGGCTCATGCGAGTGAACAGTTCAGTGGGCATTTTCTTGCCGTTGAAGGTGTACTGGTTGCTCCTGAACGTGTAGACCTCGGCTTCGGAGAGGTAACCGTCTTTGTTGGTGTCCATGGCTTTGAATTCCTCACCGCCCTTCGGGGCCACGGTCAGGAGTTCCTTGAGCGAAGCGCGGCCGTACCGGGGTGCTAGACTCAATCACGCCTTGGGCACTGATCAGCGTTGCTCCTTCGCGGCACCTGAGCTGCCAAAGCCCCTGTCTCCTGATCTGGAGGTATCCAATGAGCGATAGTACCGAACTCACTTCCTTCACCGGCTGGGCCGCAACGGCGGCCGGTGCTCCATTGGAGCGCTATAGCTACGATCCCGGTCCATTGGGGGACGAGGAGGTGGAAGTCGCCGTGGAGTATTGCGGCGTCTGTCACTCCGACCAGTCACTGATCGATAACGAATGGGGCATTAGCCACTACCCCTTTATTCCCGGCCACGAGGCGGTCGGCAGTATCGTGCGAGCGGGCGCGCAAGTACGCGGTCTTGAAGTGGGACAACGGGTGGGTATTGGTTGGTACAAGGGCAGTTGCATGCATTGCTCCTCGTGTATCGGAGGCTCCCATCACCTATGTGGCACAGTCCAACCCACCATCATCGGCAGCAACGGAGGCTTCGCCGACCGCCTGCGTTCGCACTGGGCCTGGGCTCTGGCGATACCGGATGGACTCGACCCGGCCATGGCCGGCCCTCTGTTCTGCGCCGGTTCGACGGTGTTCAACTCGCTTGTGGAATTCGACGTCAAGCCCACCGACCGGGTCGGTGTGGTGGGCATCGGTGGCCTCGGTCATCTGGCACTGCGCTTCCTTAACGCCTGGGGCTGCGAAGTCACGGCCTTTACCTCGTCGTTGAGCAAGCAGGACGAAGCCAGACGCCTGGGCGCGCACAAGGTAGTCGCCTCGACCGACAGCAATGCGCTGAAATCCATTGCCGGCACCCTGGATTTTCTCTTGGTCACCGCCAACGCCGACCTTGACTGGCCGGCCATGCTCGCAACCCTGCGCGGCAACGGACGCCTGCATTTTGTTGGCGCAGTGCCCGGCGCTATTCCAGTGCACGTGTTCGACCTGCTTGCGCAACAGAAGACCTTATCTGCCTCGCCGGTGGGTTCGCCCAGTACCACGGCGACCATGCTGGAATTCTGCGCTCGTCATCAGATCCTGCCGCAGGTCGAGCACTTTCCCATGAGCCGGGTCAACGAAGCCATCGATCACTTACGCAGTGGCAAGGCGCGCTACCGCGTCGTGCTCGACGCCGGCAAATGACAGACGGGCGCGTCGGGTAACGCCGCACGCGCCCTCTACCGCCGCTACTACAGCCCCCCCTCATCGGCTCGAGCAGAGCAGACACAGACCTTTCCATTAGAAGCTCCCAGCTGTCGCAGCGCAGCGACTGTGCCGCCATGGACATGACTGCTCGAAAGTTTGCTGGTCAGCTCAAAGCGCCGAAATGCCCGATTGCGGACATCGACGTCCGAAATGTTCGGACCTGTACTGATCGACGCCATCGAGATCTCCAACCGCAACGGTGTGCGCCTGACGCTGAAGGCGTAAGCAATCAGATGCGCAAGTGCGCACTCATGTAGTCAATGAAAACCCGCAACTTGGGCGAGGCATAACGGCTGGCTGGCCACAGCATCCAGAAGACGACCTGGCGGTCCATGTAGTCGTCCAGCACTGTGACCAACTGGCCGCCTTCCAGCGCTTCGCGCACCAGGAAGGTAGGCAGAAAGGCAATGCCCCGGCCCTGGATTGCGGCATAGGCAAGAGGCTCGATCGTGTTCGATATCATCGTGTCGGGCAGCACCAGTTCAGCCTCGGAGGCTTCGAGCCGCAGCGGCCAACGCTCCAGTTTTCCCGTTGCGGGAAACTTGTGTTGCAGGCAGAAATGGCTTTCCAGTTCACGCGGATAAGTGGGTACACCCTGCCGCTTGAGATACGTGGGCGACGCCACCAGCACATGTGCGCAGGAACCCAAGCGGCGCGCGGCGAGGCGAGAATCGGTTTGCTCGCCGGTCCGAATCACCGCGTCGAACCCCTCCTCGATCACATCGACCATGCGGTCGCAAAAATCGATATCCAGTTCGACTTCCGGATACCGCTCCATGAATCCGTCAAAGGCCGGCATCATCAGGTCGCCCAGTAGAGGAGTGCCCACGCGAAGCCGCCCACGCGGGCTGCCAGCCAGGCCTGACAGCTCGGACTCGGCAGCGGTGACCTCGCTGAGGATGCGGCGGCATCGCTCAAGGAACACGGTCCCCTCGGCAGTCAGCGTGATACTGCGTGTGCTGCGATGAAACAGCCGTACACGCAAGCGCTCTTCCATCCGAGCGATGGTTTTGCCCACGGTCGAGGACGACACCCCCAGCTGCCGGCCGGCCTCGGTAAAGCTGCGCGTTTCGGCAACTTGCACGAACATTGAAATGCCACTCAGGCTTTCCATCACTTTTCCTGCTTGCCCCCGGTAGTACCCCACCAACAAGGCGGGATTACGGAAAAACTATCCGAAATGTTCGGCATCGCGGGATATTTTTCTTCACGCACTTTACGCCTACATTGCCCCCATCCCACCACTGACAGGTATCGACGTCATGTCCAAACTGCATACGAACATCCAAATAGGCCCTTATCAAATTGCCCACCGCGTCGTTTTAGCGCCACTTACCCGCATGCGTGCCGAACCAGGCGCCATTCCTGGCCAGCTGATGGCCGAGTACTACGCCCAGCGTACCACCGCCGGTGGCCTGCTGATCGGCGAAGCCACTATCGCCGCAGCCAATGGCAATGGATACCTCGGTGCTCCCGGTCTGTATGACGACAGCCAGATCGCCGGCTGGAAGCTCGTGACCGACGCAGTCCATGCCAAGGGCGGAAAAATCTTCCTGCAGCTCTACCATGCGGGGCGCCAGTCCAATAGCCTGCTGCAACCGGACGGCGGCCAGCCGGTGGCCCCTTCCGTCGTGGTCCACGGTGGCGTGGCTTACACCGAGCTCGGCTGGACCCCCGGCACCCCGCCGCGCGAACTGACCATCGCTGAAATCCGCCAGCTGGTGGAAAGTTTCCGCGCAGCGGCCGAACGCGGTATCGCTGCCGGCTTCGACGGTGTCGAGATCCACTCGGCGAACGGCTACCTGTTCGATCAGTTCCTGCAGGACGGCAGCAACAAACGTACGGATATCTACGGTGGCTCGTTCGAGAACCGCAGCCGGTTCCTGCTGGAAGCGGTAGAGGCTGTGATCTCCGTCTGGGGCAGCAATCGGGTGGCGGTGCGTCTGGGGCCGAGCGGCAATTTCGGCGATATGTCCGACAGCGACCCCGTTGGCCTGTTCACCTATGTCGCGCGCGAGCTGGACAAGCTGGACCTCGCCTATCTGCATCTGATCGAGCCGCGCATCCTGGGTGTCGTCGAGGACGAGAGCCGGGACCAGAATCCGGTGGCGACCCAGCTCCTGCGCAAGCACTACAAGGGCACCCTTATCGCAGCGGGCGGCTTCTCCGGTGAATCGGCCAAGGCGATCCTTGAGGCCGGCGATGCTGACCTGGTCGCTTTTGGCCGTCACTTCATCGCCAACCCTGACTTGCCAGAGCGCCTGCGCAACGGCTGGCCGCTGAACCCGTACGACCGCGAGTCTTTCTTCGGTGGCACGGAGGTGGGTTACACGGACTATCCTTCCCATACCGAAGCTGCATGATAATCCGCACTGCTGGCAACTGGGGTCGTAGTACCCCAGCTGTCCAAAAAACCTGACTCACCTCAGCAACGGGGTTGAGTGCATTCTGGCTGATGAGTACCCGGAGTGCCGGCCGTGCCTTGATCGAACATCTTGTAGCGAGTCTTCCTTCGGTCGACCTGTTCATCCGGACAGCGCGCTGGACGGCCTTTATTTCCATCCTTCCAGGAGAAGTGTCATGCGTATGACCGGCAATACTATCTTCATCACTGGCGGCGGCTCCGGCATTGGCCGAGGCTTGGCCGAAGCCTTCCACAAACTCGGCAATCAGGTGATCATTTCTGGCCGGCGTATGGAGCGGCTGCAGGAGACGCTCGACGCCAATCCCGGCATGGCCGCCATTGAACTCGACATTACCGACCCGCACAGCATCCAGGCGGCAGCACAGAAGCTCATTTCCAATTACCCGGACGTGAATGTGCTTATCAACAATGCCGGCATCATGCTGCTGGATCACGCGGACGGGCCGGTGGACGATGCACTCGCACTGTCGACCGTCACCACTAACCTGCTCGGCCCGATCCGCATGACCTCGGCACTGGTCGAGCATCTGAAGGCACAGCCCGATGCGGTGATCGTCAATGTCTCCTCCGTTCTCGGCTTCGTGCCGATGGCGGTGACGGCGGTCTATTCAGCGACCAAGGCAGCGCTCCATTCCTACACGTTGTCACAGCGCTACCTGCTGCGCGGACATGGCATCCAACTGGTCGAAATCGCGCCGCCTTGGGTACGCACCGAGCTGCTCAATAGCAGCGAGGAAGAGCGCGCTATTTCTCTCGAC
Organism: Pseudomonas sp. GW821-FHT02H09; assembly: GCF_059421425.1. NCBI lineage: Bacteria > Pseudomonadati > Pseudomonadota > Gammaproteobacteria > Pseudomonadales > Pseudomonadaceae > Pseudomonas > Pseudomonas sp. GW821-FHT02H09. Next base: position 72,685 of record NZ_JBWKVA010000021.1, on the reverse strand, counting down.
CAGTTCATTACTGAAGCGATCAAGCAGTTCGAGAGCGGCGTGGACGAAATCCTCGTCTCTCCAGCCGAGGCTATGCGTGCCAACCCCGGCCCGAACGAGCATGCGTGGGTCAATCAGTTCAACGACATGATCGCAGCCGGGCCGGCGTTGGGCTGACCGCGACGACGTCAGAGCTGGCCAGGCCCACGCTGACACATCACTGGAGCATCTCGCTGGTGGCGCGATGCTCCGGCACTTGCGCTCCATCTTCAGGGGGACGCTGATCGCCAATGTCCGAATGGACGCCGAAACGCGGTAACCGGCTCATCGCTGTAGGCAGCGCCGATGGCCGGCACTTCATCTCCAATCCGGATCTGCTCATCAAGGCGCTGGATATGGCTTACGAGCAGCGAGGGCGGCCTCCGGGGCAGCTGTTTCACCCGGATCAGGGTTCGCAATATGGCAGCCGTCAGTGATGCATCGGTACAATTGGATTCGGCCCCATCAATTCAACGGTGGGCTGGCGCCAGCTCAGGCCGGGAAAAAACTTAACGTCGTGTCCAGGATTAGCTGACCACTACAGGTGTGTTGGCCTGCTTGTGGCAGTCCGCGTGGAGGCTTGACGCGTAAAGCTATCGAGGCTCAAACCCTCGCAGGACGTTGTAGCGTCTGCAGTAGCGGCATAGGGTGAACGGGAAAGGCGGCGAACAATGGAATATCCGCAGGAAAGACTATTTTGAACACAACCTCCCCTCTCAATGCCCGCGAGGTCTACCAGGTGCTAAGAGACGTTGCGCTTGGCACGCGTTCCATGAAAAGAGCCTGCAGTCAGTCTTGGAATGAAATCTGCAACGGCCCCACGTTCGTTGAGGTCGACGGCTGGCATCTCACGCTGTTCAACGATTGCGACGCGTTGGACTACTGCGAGCATTGCAGGGCACCAGACGGTCGAGTCGGGACTCTTGAAACCTGGCAGCGCTACGGCACTGATCCTGTCGACCTATTGAGTGGCTGGGAACGTGAGCAGCTTGAGCAGCTGTTAAATGCGCTCTGACCGTTACTGCCAATGCTCACATAATTGAATCAGCTCATCGACCACGTATCTAACCTTCGGGTTGATGCCCCTCTCCCGAAAACAAGCGAGGCCGCATCGACAAAGAGGGCTCGCACGCAACCGGCCCTCTTTGTTCGAGCGATGGATGACGCGCCGTTTTCATTGCTGGGGCCCTTGCTGCTGAGACGGAGACTGCTGTCGTTGGGATTTCTGTTGCGGCTGCGGCTGCGGTTGCTGCTGCGGCTGATGCATTAGCTGTCCCGCCTCGTGTTGCTGTTGGGGCGGTCTCTGTTGCGGCAGTGGCTGCGGTTGTAGCTGCGGCTGATGCATTAGCTGTCCAGCCTCGTGTTGCTGTTGGGGCAGTCTCTGTTGCGGCTGCGACTGCGGTTGTTGCTGCGGCTGATGCGGCAGCTGTCCAGCCTCGTGTTGCTGTTGGGGCAGTCTCTGTTGCGGCTGCGACTGCGGTTGTTGCTGCGGCTGAGGCATTAGCTGCGGCTGATGCGGTAGCTGTCCCGACTCGCGC
>NZ_JBWKVA010000021.1:0-71030 GCF_059421425.1 Pseudomonas sp. GW821-FHT02H09 | reverse complement strand
CTGCTGTTGGGGCAGTCTCTGTTGCGGCAGCGGCTGCGGTTGTAGCTGCGGCTGAGGCATTAGCTGCGGCTGATGCGGTAGCTGTCCCGACTCGCGCTGCTGTTGGGGCAGTCTCTGTTGCGGCAGCGGCTGCGGTTGTAGCTGCGGCTGAGGCATTAGCTGCGGCTGATGCGGCAGCTGTCCCGACTCGCGCTGCTGTTGAGGCAGTCTCTGTTGCGGCAGCGGCTGCGGTTGTAGCTGCGGCTGAGGCATTAGCTGCGGCTGATGCGGCAGCTGTCCCGACTCGCGCTGCTGTTGGGGCAGTCTCTGTTGCGGCAGCATCTGCGGTTGTAGCTGCGGTTGTAGCTGCGGCTGAGGCGTTAGCTGCGGCTGATGCAGTAGCTGTCCAGCCCCGTGCTGCTGTTGAGGCAGTCTCTGTTGCGGCAGCATCTGCGGTTGTAGCTGCGGCTGAGGCATTAGCTGCGGCTGATGCAGTAGCTGTCCAGCCTGGTGCTGCTGTTGAAGCAGTCTCTGTTGCGGCTGCTGTAGCCGTGAATGCATGTGAATGTGACGCCAGCGAGCACGATGGCGGAACCAGTCCCGATTGTGGTAGTGGCGGTTCCAGTAGCTGTCGAAGCCGAAGATCAGAATGGGCATACCTATCTGGGCGCCATAGTAGGGTATTACCGCGCGCTGCCCGTAGTAATCGTACTCAAGTAAGTTGCCCGCTATCCAACCGCGTTCGCCCTGCCAGCTGACATCGCACCACTGCCAGTCGCCGAGGCAGCCATAGATCGTCACCATCGAGCCCCGAGGTACGGTCAGGATGGGCGGATAGGCGAGGTCCGGGCCGGTCCTGAGGATGCTGTTGGAAATGGTGTAGGCAAACTGGTCCTGAGCAAAGGTCACGGGAGTGAACAGGCACGCAAGCACTCCAATGATCAAGTAGATAATCGATTTCATGTCTCGGGCCCTCTGTACAGAGAAATCATTCTACATCCCTTTTTCAACCAGTTGACCGAAGGCTTCGAGCTCGCCCTTGTCCAGGTCGGACACCGCAATAAAACGCGCTGTAGAGTAAGCAGCTCCAGTTCTGATCAGGAATATAACCGAGAGAACAATTTTATAAAAAACAACACGTTATGAACAAAATGAATGAATTTTCCCCTTGTCTCGGCACGCCCCCCTATCTAGCGCTTCTGGTCGCTTTCTTCTGGTGGTCGTATATTCCGAAACATACCAAGCAGCAGTAAGTCGTAGGTGATCTTCAAACCGCCCGCGATCACCAATGGCCAACCAAAGGTCGATAAGCCCAGCAAATAACCAGCAAGCAGCGGGCTCAAAGCTGACGCCAGGCTACGTGGGACCGTCGTGATACTGGCCGCAGCTGCGCGCTCCCCGGGCGGCACGATTGCCATGATGTAGGAGCTACGAGTCGGCACATCCATTTGCGACAACGCGCTGCGCGCAAGCAGCAAGATAATTGCCAGGCTCAATGTCGGCATCAGTGGAATGAGGATCAAGAACAGGCTAGAGGGTAAGTGCGTAAACACCATCGTATTCACGAGTCCAAACCGATCGGCAATGCGGTTCGCCGCCAGATATGAAAACGCCGTCAATACTCCGGTCCAGAAAAAAATCTCGCCAGCGACCGTGGTGGAAAGCTGAAACTTCTCGAAAAGCCACAACGCAATCATCGATTGCACCACAAAGCCACCCCCGAACGCATCCAGGCTGAACAAGGCTGCAAGGGTATAAACGACCCGCTTCGATTTTTGTAATGGTGCAGCCTGCGCCTTGTGCTCGTCTGTGCCGATCTCCTGAGGTAGCGTGGAATAAATCAGCGCCGATGCCAGTCCCAATAAGCCGTAAAGGATAAACATCGCTTGTAGCGCTTTTTTCCTGTCGAGCCCGGATGTCGCGACTATCCAATCAGGCGCACCAGCGAACAGCGCACCAAATGCGGCAGCCAACGCAGCGATCAGACTATAGCGGGCAAACACCGCCGTTCGCCGGCGTTCGTCTACCAAACCGGAAAGCACAGCGTGCTCTAGCGGCAAGAATACGCTGACGTCGCCGCTGGACGGATTCAATGTCCCGACTATGGCAATCATCAGCAAAGGCCAGAAATCGGTGACAGCCGCAAAACCAAAACCGGTTCCCGTCATGAGCAGCGCGGCCATTAACAACAACAGGCGGTAGGTAAAACGATGAGCATAGAGGCCAACCAGGAGCGTCAATACACCTGAGCCTAACAGCGTGCCGGTGGCGATCATCCCAACTTCAAGCGGCTGCATGCCCAATGCCAGCAGATAAAGTGGCAGCAGCAAGCTGACGTAACCGTCGGCGAATGCCCGCAAGCCTCGCACGCATAGCACACGGGAAAGAACCGGCGAGTTCACTTGACCCAGCGTGCAGGGCTTTTTCCGACCGCGCCGCAGATCCAGCCGGTAGGCGCCTGCCCCTCAACGTTTGCGTCCAAACTTTCCGTTGCGGCGAGAGCATGGGACGCGGCACGGATAAGGCTGGTTGCAATGATCATGGATTTCATCTGATTCACCTGAATGTCGTAGGGTGTCGCGCCTATCTCGGCCGCTACTTTGACGACATCATTGGCAGGCACATACAAAAACTCCGGCACCGGATCAATGAAGCGTGCAATCAGCCAGGGGTAAGCATTGCGGTCAATTTTCGGCCGCTCACGGGTAATCCATTTCATGAATTAACCTCTCTTTCGTTACGCTGCGGGTTGACTGGACACCGTCTGGAGATCATTGGAGCACCCTGGCGAAATGGATGATTCCAGCCGCACAGCAGCCCGCCAGGGTGATCATCATGCCCAATTTGAAGCGGAACAGCGCTAGCATCGCCATGCCTGTCACTGCTCCCAATGAGGACGGGCAAATCGTTCCGCCAAAAAATTTATGAGTACGCGAACCTTGGGTGGCAGGTGCTTGCGAGAGGGATACACCACGTAGATCCCCAATTCGACGGACTGGTACTCGGGCAGAATCTCTACCAGGTCGCCAGAGCGCAAATCATCGGCCACCATGAAGCTGGGCTGCAAAGAAATCCCTCCCCCCGCTAACGCAATGCTGCGACAGGTATCGCCATTGTTGCAGCGAACAACCGAGCGTGTACGCACGCTTTCACCGCCATCAGGGCCCTGGAATTGCCATTCATTCCCGCTGGCAAAGTTTGTATAGGCAATCACGCCGTGCTCTGTCAGATCAGACAACGTGCGGACTGGAGCATGGCTAGCCAAATACGCGGGTGAGGCACACAGGCACATCCGAGTGCTGGCCAAACGCCGCCCGACCAAAGAAGAATTTTCCATACGCGCAATGCGAACAGCGGCATCGAACCCCTCCTCTACAAGATCCACCAGCCGGTCATTCAAGCTGATGTCCAATTCGACTTTGGGGTAGGCCTTCATGAAGTCAGCCCATACCGGAGCCAGGTGCAGCACACCAAAACTGACCGGGGCGTTCACCCTGAGCACCCCACTGGGCTCCGGCGCTGCCGACGAAACAGCCTCCTCCGCCTGATCCATCAGCGCCAACACCTCGCGCGCCTGGTGGTAGAACTGCCGCCCCTCCTCAGTCAACGAAAGCCGGCGAGTCGTGCGGTGCAGTAACCGTGCACCCAAGCGCTCTTCGAGCCCACTCACATAGCGCGAAATGGCCGCCTTGGACATCTCCAGCGGCTCAGCGGCCCCTACGAAGCTGCCCTTGTCGACGACCATGCAGAAGACCTGCATCTCCAACGCCCGATCCATAATTGTCTCACTTAGTGGAACTATTAATCACATTCGGCCTTATTTATCTCAAATTTTCAACCTATAAACTTAGCCCATCGAAACGCAAATCAACGCAAACGAGGTAGCCATGAAAATCACAGTAATTGGTACCGGGAACATGGGTTCGGCGTTCGCAAAACAGTTGTCCAGTGCCGGACATATCGTTCGAATCACCGGCCGTGACATCGACAAGGCCCAAGCCTTGGCCGCTCAGTTTGAAAATGTCAGCGCCTATCCTGCTGCGCAAGCCTTGGGTGACAGCGACGTCGTTGTCGTTGCGACTGCCTACGGTGACGCTGCAGCGGCACTGCAAAGCCTGGGTGATCTGACGGGCAAAGTTGTCATCGACATTACCAACCCGCTGAGCGCTGACTACATGTCGTTGACGATCGGTCACGTGACCAGCGCCTGCGAAGAAATTGCCAAAGCGGTGTCTCAAGCCCACGTGGTTAAAGCGTTCAACACCCTGTTCGCTCAAGTGCTCGCAGATGGCCCTGAATTCTCTGACAACCAACGTGGCAGTGTGTTTGTCGCAGCTGACAATGACCGTGCCAAACAGACCGCGATCTCGCTTGCACAGAGCATGGGCTGGAACACGGTGGACGCTGGTGGACTAATCAATGCCCGTTACCTCGAGCCACTGGCAGGCCTGAACATCTATCTCGGCTATAGCGCAGGCCTGGGCACTTCCATCGCCCCGGTCTGGCTTAACAAGTAATCATTTCGGAGTCCCTACCATGAACACTTCGTTCCCCCTGTTGTTTGTGTCTCATGGTGCTCCGATGTTTGCCATCGAGCCCGGTCTGGCGGGTCAACGTCTGGCCGAGCTCGGTCGCGAACTGCCGCGACCTGATGCCATCGTCATCCTTTCCCCACACTGGATGACACCTGGCGAAGTCCGCGTTACAGCGAGCACCGCCCCTAACACCATCCACGACTTCGGCGGTTTTCCCGAGGCGTTGTACCAGTTGAACTACCCCGCGCCAGGCGCTCCGGCTCTGGCAGCCCATATCGTGGGTCTGTTGCAGACAGCGGGATGGAAATCCCGACTCGATCCTCATCGAGGTCTGGATCACGGCGCCTGGGTACCCCTTTTGTATCTGGCTCCCGAGGCTGACGTACCGGTGGTTCAGGTTTCGATGCCTGCCAGGCTCGATACACACCAGGCCTGGAAACTGGGTGAAGCGCTCAAGCCGCTTCGGGATATGAATGTGCTGATCGTGGCCTCTGGAAGCCTTACCCATAACTTGTATGAGTTTCGTGGGGCGACCAGCCACGGGGCTGACTACGTGAAAGAGTTTGCTGCCTGGACAGCCCAGACACTGCAAGCGGGTAATACCGATCACCTGCTGGACTACAAGCAACACGCGCCTTCAGCCGAGCGAGCCCATCCAACCGATGAGCATTTCTTACCGCTGCTTATCGCCTTGGGCGCAGCCGGCGAAAGCTATGAAGCACGCATCCTGGAAGGCGGCGTGACCTACGGGGTACTGGCGATGGATAGCTACCTTTTTTCCTCGACCAACACTGATGGAGTCGAGCCGACTCAACCCAGCCAAGGCGTTGCATACCATGCGTGACACTACTTTTTCTGAACCGGTCCGAGAGCCGGAGTCGGGCCTGTTTTTCCGTAAGGCGAGCACCTCGGCCCCCAGGGCCCGCCTGCTGCTGCTGCATGGCGTAGGCTCGAATGAAGCGAACCTCGCAGCTCTGGCCGGATCCCTGCCCCAGGAGCTGGAGCTGATTCTGCTCCGCGGCCCGCTGCAGGTTGGCCCACAAGGCTTCGCCTGGTATCAGGTGAACTTCACCAGTAATGGCCCCTCGTTCAATCAAGAGCAGGCGGAATCCAGTCGCAAACTCTTGCATCGCTTCATTGGAGCGCTGCCCAAGCTGCCCACCGTGATCGCAGGTTTCAGTCAGGGCGGCATCATGAGTGCGAGCCTCGGGGTCACCGAACCTGAGCAGGTTGCAGGCTTCGCGATATTGAGTGGACGGATGCTACGGGAAATTGCTCCCCAGATCGCAACACCCGATCGGCTCAAGTCGGTCTCGGCCTTCATCGCCCATGGCCATCAGGACAACGTCTTACCCGTCGATTGGGCGAAAGAAGCTGACGCCTGGCTGGATCGAATTGGCGTCGTACACGAAACACATTTCTACAACATGGCCCACGAGATTGTCGCTGAAGAGCTGGCCGATTTTTCGCAGTGGCTGACAACCACGCTGTCACTTTCTAACTAAACAAAAGGAACCTCACCATGATTGATTCACGTACCGCTCCCTACGCCGCATTTGCTATGCGCCTGGCACTGGGCATCATGTTCATTGCTCACGGCCTGACCAAAGTTTTGGTTTTCACGCCTGCGGGCACTGCCGGCTTTTTCGAATCCATAGGTTTCCCCGGCTTCCTGGCCTACCCGGTCATGGCATTTGAAGTAATCGGCGGGTTGATGCTGGTATTGGGTGTCTATGCACGCTGGGTAGCCGCGATTGCCGTTCTTCAGCTTTTCGTTGCTGCGACCGTACACTTCGGCAATGGCTGGAGCTTCACCAATGCCAACGGTGGTTGGGAATACCCAATCTACCTTTGCGTGACTGCTCTGGTTGTGGCCCTGCTGGGTGATGGTGTTTTCGCTGCCAAGACCTCAAGCAAGGCGTAACAGCAACCTTGAAAAATGTGTCGGCGCTTGGGTAGATTATCCAGGTCGCCGGCACATTTTCTGTTCAGCGGGATCTTCGTCTGCTCCCCGCCAAGCCACCTATCCGGACGTGAAGCCGGTGTGTGGAAATCCAGCGGTAACTCGGCTAAGTGCCACTTTCCGCCGTTGCGTACTCTGTGTTTTTAGAGCGATCGACTTGCAGCAACAGCAGTAACAAACCCATGCCGGAGACAACAGCTGCCATCACCCCAGTGTAGGAAATGCCTACAGCACTGATGGTGGCCCCCCCGAGCAACGAACCTAGCGCAATACCCGAGTTAAATCCGGCGATGTTCAAGCCGGCCGCCACGCTGTGCGCACCATGAACATGAACTTCGGCGATGCCAAGCAGGCGAGCCTGCAACGCTGGTACAGCGGCGAAGCTCAACAGGCCCAGTAACGCGACCAGAATAGCCATGCTGATGGGCGAGCTAACCAGCAGCCACATCGCCAACAGCACCATCACGATTCCGGCGACTATTATCAAGCTCGCCCGATCCACGCCGAGACTATCAGCCATTTTTCCGCCGATGATGTTGCCAATCGCCGCCGCCACACCGTAGATCATCATGTAAATGCTGACGGTATACCTGCTGAGTTCAGTCAGCTGGATCAGGATCGGTGCGATATAGGTGTACAGGATGAATGTGCCTCCGTAAGCCATGACTGTGACCAGGGTACCGACCAGCAGCTTAGTGTTGAACAGAGCGCGCAACCCCTGCTGCGCACTGTTGAGAGGATGCTGGACAGACTCTTGGGGCGGCTCCTTCATGCCCAATAGAAGGCCGAAAAAACCGAGCGCACCAAACGCTGCAATGGAGAGAAAAAGTGGCCGCCAGGAAACAAAACTGCCCAAGTAAGTGCTGATAGGGACACCGATAGCCATCGCCAGGGTGAAGCCGCCAAAAACCAACGCAACCGCACTGCCCGCCCGATGCGGACCGGCTAACCGCGCGGCGGTACTCGATGCGACGGCGAGAAACAAACCGTGCCCCATCCCCGCAACGAACCGAGCGCCCAGCATCGTCGTAATGTCACTCGATAGCGCGGCGACCAGGCTACCCAGGCTGAAGATGACCCCCGTCACCAACATGACATTCTTGCGCGGCCAGCTTGCGGTGAGCGCACTCAAGATCGGGGCCGAGAAAGTGGCGCCCAGGGCATAAGCAGTAATCGCCTTACCCACCTGCCCCACGTCGACATTCAAACTGCCCGCCATGACGTCGGTAAGACCTATCGGTACAAACTCGGCCAGCCCCAGCGCGAACGCGCTGAGGGCGAATATGTAGATGACGAAAGGCATTTCAGAGAACTCCTTACTCGATGCCAGGCAACGTGCTCGGCAATTGATAAGGGCAGATGCTATTCACTCGTCGAGCATCAAAAAAATCAACAAAACAGCCAGCATGTATAAAATATTTTATACATGCTGCTGCAACCCTCTCTTAGGTACCCGCCCTCAAACCGTATTCGAGTGTTCTACGAAGCTTTATTAACCGAGACTCGATGCAAACACGCCTTGTTGAACAAGCTCAGCCAAATAATCACGAATAAAACCTATACGGGGATTACGAAGCGCTCCTTTGTTCCACGCCAGGTAAAAAGAGTTCTCAGGTGGCGGCAATGGAAAGGTGATCGGTACTAACGCCCCGACAGCCAGGCTGGCGTGACAAAGATACCCTGGAATAACCGACCAACCGTGCCCTGCACGCACCAGTAATTCGACAATCCGCATATCAGGTACTGTGATTGCCGCCTGTAACAACGGTTGCGCTTTGAAAGCCCCCAGCCAGAAACTTCGAATCAACGGAAGCTGTTCGTCATAAGCAATCAGTGGAAAGCTTTCAAGGGTCTGGGCAGTGACATTTCGTGCTTCTATCTGCTGAGCAAGCGCTGGCGCGGCAACCAACAGCAAATGCTCGGTCGCCAAATGAATGTACCCATGCCTGACATCGTCGGGAATTGAAGCGGTTATCGCCAAGTCCGCGGTGCCGTCATTGAGCAAGGCGTAAATACGTTCGCGGTTTCCTGTGTGCAAGCGTAATTGCAAGCCTTGCGTGATCAAGGGCGCAAGAGCCAAAGCCATATGCGTATACAGAAAATCTGAAGGCCCGACGATGTGGAGAGTCCAGCCTAGAGGCGTCGACACGTTTCTCAATGTGGTGATTTTTGCCTCCAGGCCATCCAGGTGTGGCGCAATCGCCCGAGCCAAATCATCCGCGGCAGGTGTCGCCACAACGCCCCGTGCACGTCGAACGAATAGCGGTTTTCCAACCAACGACTCTAGTGCCTGGATGTGCATTGAAGCAGCAGGCTGGGTGATACCCAGATGATCGGCAGCTTTAGAAAAAGACCCGGTTCTGTAGGCCTCCAAAAAGGTGCGTAAGTAGTTGAGATGACTCATGGTCACTATCGCCTATAAGACCTCATGCCCAATGAACCGAACATCGAGATTCATTTGATGCCGCAATCGCCTTCAACAAAGTATGGGGGCGAAATGTGTAGTGTGTTTGCAGCGCACACTCAACCCACGTTAAATCGCGTCACGAGTCGATTCATATCGATGGCCAAACGTGAAAGTTCGGCACTCTGCTTTCGAGCCACCGAGACGGATGGCGCTCACTACCCTTCGAGCAGGTGCCCCAGAAACAATCCCGCAGCGACCGACAACGCCTCTCTCGACCTTACGCACACGCTGAGTTCGCGGGACGCCCACGCCTCATCCAGCCTGACCACCTTCGCCCCGTCCATTTTGTAAATCCCCGCACTCCCCTCCGGCATGATGCCAATGCCCAGACCGGCCTGAACCATCAGGCATAGCGCGTCGTAGCTGGAGACTTCCATACGGATTTTCAGCGAGCGCCCCAGGTCGTTGGCTGCCTTGATCAACTGAAAGTTGAGGTGAGTGCCGCTGCGCAAGGCAATGTATTCGTGTTCCAGGGTTTCGCTGAACTTGACTGATTGGCGTACGGCCAGCGGATCTCCGTTGGGCACCAGCAACACCAGCCGATCAGTGCGAAACGGGAAGACCTCGATGTCGGCGCCATGCGGCAGACGCGTGAAGATGCCGATGTCGGCACGGTTTTCGGCCACAGCTTTGGTGATGGCCAGACTTTGCTTTTCTTCGAGGCTGACGTTGATCAGCGGGTACAACTCCATGAACGACTTGATCAAGCCGGGCATGAATTGGGTGATAGCAGAGATGTTGGCCAGGACATGCACCGAGCCACGACGGCCGTAGGAGTATTCGCGCATCTGCACGACGATTTCGTTGAGGTTGTTCAGGGCACTGCGAGCCATGAACAACAGCGACAGGCCGGCGTCGGTCGGAGAAATGCCCTTGTTGGTGCGGTTAAGCAGTTTCGAGTCGAGCAACTCTTCCAGTTCGCTGAGCCGCTTGCTGACCGCCGCCGCAGCGATGTGTTCGCGCTTGGCGGCGGCAGCTATGGTGCCTTCTTCGACGACGCTGACGAAGAGTCGCAACGAGACCGGATCGAGTTTCATGTGAGGTACCGGGTTTGCTGGCCTGAATGGCCAGCATAGTACCTCGTCAGGCATCGGCTCAGAACGCTCCGGACAACAGATGGCCGGCGTTCGGCACCTGGGCCTTGAGGCCGAGGGTTTTCAGCATCTGGTAAACGGTAGCGACCGACGCCGACAGTACCGGTTTGTCGAGGCGATCCTGTACGACCTGGATCGCTGGCAGCGAAGGCATCTGCACACAGCACGACAGCACCACTCCGTCGGCCTGTCCGATGTTCAGTTTGTCGGCGTGGCCCACCAGATTCATCGGGTCCAGACGACCGACCTCGAGATTGTCGGACACCTCCAGACTGATGGAGTCGACCACTTCGATTCCGGCCGCCTCGATGTAGTCGATGACCTGTTGGGTCAGCGGTTTCATATACGGAGTGATGATCGAGACTTTCTTGTATTCGAGCATGTTCAGGCTATCGATCAGCGCACCCGCGGAGCTGAGCACCGGGGCGGTCGACTTGTTGGAGGCAACAGTTTTGCTCAGGCGCTCTTGCGAGACTTTGTGATAGCCAGCGCCCTGGCACATGATCGCCACCAGGCAGGCGTAGGCCATGACATCAACCCGCGCGTCGCTCAGCTCCAGCGCGCAGCGGTCACTGTCGACATCCATCTTTTTCAGCTCTTCGGGGCTGACGTGCATCATGCGCATGCGCGAGGAGTGGAAGGTGAAACGCTCTTCTGGAAACAGCGAGTAACGCGAGGTCAGCATCGCCGGGATTTCAGTTTCCATCGTCGTGTTGGAGCTGGGTACGATTTGGCCGATTCGAAAATTTTTCATGGGTCTGTCCTCTGAATAGTGCAGATCAGTTGCCGCTGGTGAGTTGAGCGCCTTTGGTTTCCTGCAGCGTAAACACCATGACGGCGGCGATGACGTAGGAAACGGAAGCAAGAGAAATGGTGGCGGTGAAGCCGATGAGCGGAATCAGGATGGGTACCAGCTTGATGCCGGCAATGGCGCCGACCCGCCCGAAGTTGAAGCAAAAACCCGACGCAGTAGAACGGATGCTGGTCGGGAACAACTCCGAGTACCAGGCGCCGAAGCCGCTGAAATATCCGGTGAAGAAACCCAACAGTGCTGCCAGCGAACCGAGGGTGACGACGTTCTGGGTGGTGAACAGAAGCTTACCGTCGGTCAATGGCATCAAGGTCGCCGAGTAGGCAAACACCGGCACCATGATCGCCATGCCGCCAAAGAAGATCGCGAACGACAAGCGACGACCGATGCTTTCCGCCAGATAGCCGTAGGCCAGATAACCGATGGTGGCGCCGATGCCGATCCAGATGACGAACACCGGTGCCTGATCGATACGCACGTTCAGAATGTTCTGTAGGTAAGCCGGCATGAAGGTGGTGATGATCCAGTAGCCATACATGCCCAATACCGAAATGCTCAAGCCCAGCAGGGTCACTTTCAGGTAGTGCGGACGGAAGATTTCCAGCAACCGGCCCTTGTCGGTGTTACGACGCATGAATTCGCGGTTGGCCAGCCATACCGGCGACTCCTTGACGAACAGCCAGATGAACACCAGGGTGAAAAAGGCCGGGATCGAGGCATAGATGAACAGAGTCCGCCAGGACTCGGGGTTGCCGCTGTCCAGGAAACTCCAGGCGAAAATCGCCGCCAGAAGACCACCACCCGACCAACCGGTCTGCATCACCGCAAAGGCCTTGGCGCGCCCGGCCGGTGGCCAGATCTCCGATACCAGCGCTGCAGCGGCGGACCACAATCCACCCACGGCGACGCCGACGCAGAAGCGGAACAGATTGAGTTGCCAAAGGCTGTCGGCAAAGGCACAGAGCAAGGTGCCGGTACCGTAGACGAACACCGACAGCATCATGGTTTTCTTGCGGCCGATCTTGTCGGAAACATTACCGAGGAAGAAACCGCCAATACCGGTCGCCAGCAGAAACCAGGCAACGGTGGAAACGATATCGCCCAAACCAACGGAGAAGGTCTTGGCGATCGCCAGCAGGACAAAGCCGAAGATTGTCGCGTCCAGCGCATCAAACAACCAGGCGGCCCATGAGCCACCCAACGTAATGTAACGCTGGCCGGCGGTCAGTTGACCGACTCCATGGACTAAAGGGGCACTGGCCGCAGAACTGGCCGCTAGGGTTTTCATGGTTGAACCTCGTGGAACTCAACTTATTATTTTTGGAAACTCGTGCGCCGACGAAGGCAATTGGCGAACGAATGGTCATGTGCGACCGATGTTAGGAGGGGAAAAGGGAGTCGTATATCAGGCATTGGCGAGCTTGCCATCGCGGATGGCGATGGCAATAGAGAAGTGCCGGGGCAGCCACCGGATGGCAGCTGCCAAACGCTGGCAGACGTCAGCCTTGCCGAAACGGGGACGGCATTGGCGACTTGCGACGAGGCCATGCTTGAGTCTCGTCCACCTGCCGCTCAGCCGAGCGAAACCGAGGGGTTCAGGCTGTAGATTCCGGTCAGGCTGGCTCGTCCGAGGACTTGGGCCGAATCAAGCGCCGCGCGGACGTTCGTACCGGTCAGCGGGCCCGCGACTTCGAGCATCGGCGTGGCGAGGGCGTAAACCGTGAAGATATAGCGATGAACCAGCGCGTCGTTCCACGGAGGACAGGGACCATCGTAGCCATAGTAGTCGCCCGTCATCTGATCATCGTTCGCGAACCAGCTGGTGTAATCGTTGATCCCGTGGCGCCACCCTTCGGGTGCTACTGGGCCGGATTTACCACGCGCAGTCACGTGGCTCGAATGCGACCCGGCTGGAATCTGGGTAATGCCGGCCGGAATGTCGAGCAGCAGCCAATGGAAAAAGTCGATGCGCGGCAGCGAGGATGGTACTTCACGACCGACCTGATTCACGTCGTCGCCACGGCTCGGAACATCAGGATCGTGGCAGACCACTACGAACGATTGCGTACCTTCGGGCACCTCGCTCCATGCAAGATGAGGGTTCCGGTTTGACGATAACGCAACGTGCGAGGTTGCATCGGGCACCGCGAACGCGAATTCGCCGTCTATTTTTTGTCCGTCCTGAAAGCTTTGGCTGATAAGTCGCATGTCAGATATTGTCCTGCGCGTTGATGAGAGAAAGTGATGATCCACTACAATCCCGATTGAATATCAGACGGGTCTATAGAGCTACCAGCGCCTTTTTGTTCCCGCACTTGCGCGAGACGCGCCCCTTCTTGCGCCAGGATGGCATACAGTTTTTCGGGGTCAGTCAGGCGCCATTGCAAGGCGAGCCCTTCCATGCCATCAGCGACTGGAATTTCCCGGCTGTGCTTTTTCAAACCGTCGAAGATGAGTCCAGCGGCTACCTCCACATCCATCCCGTGTTCGATATTGTCATCGGAACGACCGCGCGAAGAGCCATCACCTTCAAGTGAATGGATGGCTATCGGGGTTTTGACTGAACCAGGCAGGATGACACTGACGTGGATGCCATAGGCCTGCTCGACTTCCGCGCGTAACGCATCGAAATATCCGATCACGGCATGTTTGGCCCCGCAGTAACCTGCGCGCAAGGGAGCCCCCACCTTTCCGGCGACGGAGCTGACGACCGCGATCTGCCCGCTGCGACGCGCGACCATGCGGGGTAAAAGATTTTGAGTGAGAGCAACGGGGGCCAGGTAATCGACATCAATCAGCTGACGATACACATCGAAATGAGTATCCAGCGCGAGGCTTCGCTGGCTTACCCCTGCATTGTTAATCAAACGATCGATTCGACCGCACCAGTTCCAGGCGCGTTCAACCACGTCATCGAGTGCTGCGAAGTCGGTCGTGTCGAAAGGCAGTACCAAGGTCCGTTCAGGTGCTTGAGCGGCAACCCTGAGGAGTTCTTCTACTCGACGTCCAGACAGGATGACCTTAGCGCCTTCACGCAAGAAAATACCCGCCAATGCCTCACCGATGCCTGAGGAGGCGCCTGTGATCCATACAACATCTTCTGCCACTGACATGGATTTACTCCGTTTGAGTTGTTGCGTGATTGTTCATGGTTTCTCCTGTGTCCCGCATCCCGAAACAAGGGGCACTGATTGAGCGCAAGGTTAGGGTTTTGCGCTGCCACGAACTGCAATGAATCTTGCAATTGGACACCTTTTTAAACGCATGAACCGAGGTTGCCTCAAGGCCGCAGAGCGGCTCACTATGTCGTCTGAACGGCGAGAGGTCAGCGCGATGTTTGATATGGATCTACTTCTGACATGGATGACTGCTAATCCATGGTTTGCGAGTCTTGAACACCCCATTCAAGTGACACTGTTGGCAGAGGCCAGGTTGCAACGCCTCAACTCAGGCGAGTACCTCGTTCGTCAAGGAGATGCACCGGGCTGTTTCTATGGACTGGTCCGAGGCGCTCTGAAAGTGTCGACGTTACGAGAAGATGGCAAGGAAGCCATCCTGACGGTGTTAGAGCCCGGCAACTGGTTTGGTGAGACGTCGTTGCTCGATGGCCTGCCTCGGGTGCACGACATCAGCGCGACGGACCCTGCACACGTACTGTGTATCGATCCGCAGGCGTTCGACAACCTCATGGCTCATAACAGCTTCGCCAGAGCGATTGCCGCACTTCAGGCAACGCATTCCCGGCTGGTCTACAAGATGCTGGAAGACACTATGCTGCGTTCGACTCGTGTACGAATTGCACGTCGCCTTGAACACCTCGCCAGAGGGGACGCGACCCAATCGTTGAACGAACGACACCTCCTCAACGTCACTCAAGATGACCTGGCCATGATGTTGGGTATCACCCGGCAGACGCTTGCGCTGGAACTCAAGGCGATGGTTGCTTCGGGTGTATTGAAATTACGCTATGGACAAGTGCAGATCGAATCTCTGACGAAATTAAAAGCGATGGAATCGCAACTGTGAACGGTCTGCAAGGAAACAACTCAGTGAAGACCCATCCCACGCGACGCAGCCGCGGCGGCGCGAACGGCGAGCGCGCGCGGAATAACACGGGGCAACCATGAGGTGATGCGCACGCTGGACCGCCCCGGATACACCACCCGCTGCTGACGATCAAAGGCTTGCAGAGTCCTTTTGACGACAACCTCTGCTGTGTCCATTTTTATAGAGGGCTGCGTAGCCGATATTGCATCGAAGAATTTGGTTGCGGTGGGGCCGGGACAGGTCGCCATCACCTGTACATTGCTCTGAGACAGCTCATGACCCAGTGCTTCCGTGAAATGGAGCACGAATGCCTTGCTCGCCGCGTATGTCGCCATGTACGGAATGGGCTGGAAGGACGCATTGGAGGCCACGTTGATGATGCCACCCTTTTTCCGGGCAGCCATCGCCGTACCGAGCCTGTGGGAGAGACTCACCAAGGCCTGGATATTCACCTGGATCAGGTCTTCCTCCCTGGCCAGCGGGTTCGATAAAAAGTCGCCGGTGAGTCCAAAGCCAGCATTGTTGACGAGCAGGTCCACCGCGATATGCTGCCGTTCAAGCTCTTCGCTGATGCGCGTCACGGCATCGCGCTCGGCCAGGTCGGCCGTCAATACAATGGCCTGGACGCGGTACTGTTCAGTGAGTCGCTTCGCCAGGGCATTCAACGTGTCGAACGAACGTGCTACGAGAACGAGATTGGTGCCTCGTGCGGCGAGTGCTTCGGCGAACGCTTCACCAAGGCCCATGGATGCGCCGGTAACGAGAGCAAAGGCATTGCGATAAGTAAACATGATGTGAACCTCGATAATAGAAATATGTTGAACCAGGTGGTCAAATTCGGCCGCATGTCAGTGCGTCATCCGATCTCGACTCAAGGCGAACGATGCACGCGGACTACCGTGCATTACGCGAGAACAGCGTTCGCCGCAGTAGCCATCGGCCACGCCGGATAGTCCGAGTAACCGTGCTCGTCACCGCCGAACAGCGTGTCGCCGGCAAACTCGGCCAGGGGAAGACTTTCCGCCAAACGCCTTGGTAGATCGGGGTTGGCGACGAAGGGACGTCCAAACGCGACCAGGTCGGCATAGCCTTTGCCAATCACCCAGTTGGCGCGGTCCAGATCGTACTTGCCGGCAACGATGATGGGCCGTTGGAAGCGCGCCCGAATGTCGGCTCGGAACGTCTCCGTGAACTGCGGCGCGTCGTCCCAATCGGCTTCGACCAGATGCAGGTAGGCAATGCCGAGTGTTTGCAGGAACGAGGTGGCGTCAAGAATCGTCGGCAGAATGTCGGGGCAGGCCATACCGCGTGCGGTCAGAAACGGTGCTAGCCGGATTGCGGTGCGCTCGGCACCCACTTCGTCCGCGACAGCACTGACCACTTCCTTGAGGAATCGCAAGCGATTTTCGCGCGAGCCGCCGTATTCGTCGGTGCGGGTGTTGGCGGTAGTGCGCAGGAACTGATCCACAAGGTAACCGTTCGCTCCGTGGATTTCGACGCCGTCGAAGCCAGCCTCTATAGCGTTGCGCGCTCCGACGCGGAAGTCGTTAACGATACTGTGGATTTCCGCTCTGCCAAGTGCACGCGGCGTCGGGCAATCCACCATCTCGCCTTGACCGGTCGCAGGGTTCACTTTCCAGATTTGTGCTTCGAATGAAACCGCCGAAGGTGCGACCGGCAACTCTGCGTTGTGAAAGTCAGGATGAGACATCCGACCGACGTGCCACAGCTGAAGAAAGATGCGTCCACCGGCGGCATGCACGGCATCCGTGATGAGGCGCCATCCTGCTATCTGCTCTTGGCTATGAATGCCCGGGGTAAAAGAGTATCCCTTACCTTGCGGTGAAATCTGCGTCGCCTCCGAGACGATCAGAGCGGCCGAAGCACGTTGCGCATAGTAATGGGCGTTCATCGCGTTGGGCACGTCACCCGGTTGTGTGCTGCGAGCGCGGGTCATCGGAGCCATCACCACGCGGTGAGCAACGTTTTGTTCGGCAACAAAGGTCGATGTGAACAGAGGTGAAGAGGCTGTCATGGCAAGACTCCAGAAGCTGGCTGTAGTCGAACAGAGGTTTCCTGATCGGGTACGGACAGTGTTATCTCTTGCCTTGCGTATTAGAATATAGCTACCGGTAGATAGATTATTGAACAAGGGTTGATAGTATGCTGGACGATCTCAACGAGCTTCGTACCTTCCAGCGGATCCTGGTGTGCGGCAGCCTGTCAGCGGCCGCGCGCGATTTAGGCGTGGGACTCGCGGTAGTCAGCAAGCGGCTCATGGCACTCGAGCGGCGCGCCGGACAGCGGTTGATCAATCGAACCACTCGCACACTGTCCGCGACCGACGAGGGTTTGGCCCTGATTGCTCATGTCGATCGGATACTCGAGGAGTTGGACGCTGCGGAGTCCCGAATGGCCGTAGGCGGTGAAGAGCCGTTCGGCCTGCTGCGGGTCAGCTCGCCCGTTTCGTTTGGGCGCATTCACCTGGTACCGTTGGTGGCTGAACTGGTCGAGCGCTATCCGAAGCTTGATATCGAACTCAGACTTGACGACCGGCTTGTCGATCTGACGCATGAGCGGATAGATGTTGCGGTGCGCATTGGCCAACCGCGAGACAGCAGCGCCATCCTGCGCAAGCTTGCTGACAATCACCGAATCCTCGTTGCCGCACCTGCGTATCTTGAACGTCACGGGGAGCCTGAATGCGTACGTGACCTTGATCGTCATTGGTGTCTGCGCTACGACGATCTCTCCCTGCCATGGCGCCTGGAAGGTCCGCAAAACGAGGCCGTCGATTTTCAGCCACGCTCCCGGCTTCAGGCCAATAGCGGCGATGCCGTGCGGGATTGGGCGATCGGAGGCCACGGCGTGATGCTCAAATCCAGGGTCGACGTTGCGGCCGATCTTGCCGCCGGCCGCCTGATACATGTCCTGCCTGACTGGCACAGTGCGTACGCACCTATCTATGCATTGCTTCCTTCCAGACGCCACATTCCGACAAAGACAAGGACGTTTCTCGAAGCCATCAGCACCCGACTCGCAGACCTTTAATTGCACATGGGTTGCTCTGCCCCGGCCCGACGCCTTGGCCCTATCGCTGTGTAAGGACACACAGGAATGCAGTGATCGCCTGCTGCTGGGCGCGAGATAAACGAATACGTCCCGAAGATACCTCTTGCGATTGCGGGACGACCTGGAAGCTGGATTGATCCTGTGGGAGCCCGGATTAAGTGTCTAGCTGTCCACTGCCGACCCGAAACGGTGGGATGTCACGCATGAAATACCACTTGTACTTCAGATACCAGTAAGTATTTAATGCGTTTCCAGCTTCGCGAGACAACCTCGCCAGCACCTGAACGGGTAGCCACCGACATTGGCCCCCCAACCTGCGGAGTTTATGTCCCATGCCTATTCAACCCGTCCGGACTGCCGCCGATGCGACACCTGATGCTGCAAGCGTTTTGAATACTCCACTGACACTGCCCTGCGGCGTCACGCTCCCAAACCGCTTAGCCAAAGGTGCAATGTCGGAGCTACTCGCCGACTCAAGCAACCGAGCGACAGTAAAGCACCAAACCTTGTACCGCACCTTCGCCCAGCAAGGTCCCGGAATGCTGCTAACCGGTAATGTCCAGATAGATCGCCTCCACCTGGAACACGGTGGAAACGTGGTCATTCAAGGCCGACAGTCACCGGCACAATTGAGAGCGTTAAAGGCTTGGTCTAGTGCCGCCAAGATCGCCGGTGGACACATATGGATGCAGCTCTCCCATGCTGGCCGCCAGACCCAGAAGTCCATCAATCCCACACCAAAGGCTCCCTCGAACGTTCAAGTCGCCCTCCCCGGCAACAAATTCGGAACGCCGGCCGCCCTGACACATGCGGAGATACTTGACCTGATCGACCGGTTTGCCTTCGCTGCGGGTATCGCGCGCGAGACCGGTTTTGACGGCGTCCAGTTGCACGCCGCACACGGGTACCTGATCTCACAGTTCCTGTCGCCGCGTACGAATCAACGGAACGATGCATGGGGCGGCGATCTGCCTGGACGAGCGCGCTTCCTGTTGGCTTCAGTCGCTGCCATTCGCGAAAAGGTCGGGCCTGACTACCCCATTTCAGTGAAGCTGAACTCTGCTGATTTCCAGCGAGGAGGCTTTAGTTTCGAAGACAGCCAAACCGTCGCCGGCTGGCTTGATGAAGCGGGCGTCGACCTCATCGAAATTTCGGGCGGCACCTATGAGCAGCCGAAGATGGCCAATATCGAAGGGCTTGAACCGGTTTTCGATCCCACCATCAGCAAATCGACACGCGAACGCGAAGCTTTTTTTGCCCGCTTCGCTCCGGAAATTCGCCGCCATGTCAAACGTGCAAAGTTGATGGTAACCGGCGGTTTCCGCACCGCTGCGGGCATGGCCGATGCGATTACCCACGACGGTGTCGATCTGATCGGCATTAGCCGACCGCTCTGCGTATCTCCAGGCGCCCCAGCGGCACTGCTAAGCGGTGAGTTGTCAGGCTTTGAATCCCTGGAGCACCGTCTGCGCCTGGGGCCTGGCCTGCTCGGCCCACAATCCTCTATCACCATTATCAAGGCGATCAACGGGTTTGGATCAGTGACCTGGTACAACGAACAACTGCTTCGCATCGCAGATGGTTTGGCGCCTGATCCGAAGATGAACTTCTTTATGGCGGTCGTGCGAGGCATTTCACGCGAAAGCCGGGTGGCACGTGAATTGGTCCGTGAGTGATCGCCCCTGAAAAGTCCCGCCACGCCGCCTCGTAGAACATTTTCCGCTGGCGGCGTTCTCGTGACAGGAAACAAGGAACAGCGTCTGGCTATGACTTGGCCACGTCTTGCGAATTGAACAAAGAGGATGATTCATCATGCTCCATACGGGTAACGACATCTCACCTTTACGCACTACCGTACGTATTCCCACGGCTTCTGGCGATGAGTTAGAAGCCTGGGTTTATCAGCCAGATGGCGATGGCCCGCACCCGGCAGTCGTACTGGCTCATGGGCTAGGCGCGGTAAAATCGGGCGGGCTCGCGCCGTTCGCAAATCGGTTCTGCCGTGAGGGCTTCGTTGCGATCGTATTCGATTACAGGCAATGGGGCGGCTCTGGCGGACAGCCTCGCGACGTACTCTGCGTCCCGCGTCAACGCGAGGACTACGGCACCGTCATTGGCTGGGCGGCCGCGAATCCCGGCATCGACAAGAATCGGATCTTCGCGTGGGGCACCTCGTTCGCCGGCATGCACATCGTATCGCTCGCCGCATCGGATACCCGGCTTGCCGGTGCGATTGCCCAATGTCCCCTCGTCGACGGCCTTGCTGGCGCAGCAATGGTTCCGCTGGTGCAATCGCTCCGGTTGATGGGAGCGGCGCTTCTGGACGGCATGGGCTCGGTCTTTGGACTATCCCCACGATATCTGCCCATCAGCGTAGCGCCAGGGAAGTTTGGCATATCGGCAACCGAGGACGCCCTCTACGGAAAATCGCTTATCCAGCCCAAAGACTCGACTACATGGCAAAACCGTCTCGCCGCCCGTTCGCTCCTCAGCATATCCACACACCGGCCAGTACGACAGGCTGCCGCCATTCGCTGCCCCATTCTGCTCATCGTCGCCGAACACGACACGATGGCGCCGGTCGGCCCTGCGCTGCGTGTCGCTGAACGAGCCTCCCGAGCGGAACTCCATCGCAGTCGCGGCGGCCACTATGACGTCTACAAGGGCGGGATAGACTACGACAACACTCTAAATATTGAGGTTGAATTCCTCCGCCGACATGCGGGACTACCAGTGTGATGTGATCAGGATGGGGCTTGCCGAATTGGCTTTTCAAGGTCACCACCGACTGTGCTCATGACATATTGAAATCGCTGATCTGCTGGACCGCCAATCCGTTAAATTCCAGCCTGCAATTAGCCGTCCTGACAGCCAAAACCGCGCGTTTGAAAATGCTGACCAATGCCCTTCAAGCGCTAGCTCTAATATTCAATTCCGGCAGCATTTTCATTCCCCCTCGAGTCTTTCTCTAGAGGACGCAGGGCGCAGGCGCGCCTCCTGCTCACGCCTTTCAGTCGTGTCGACCACCGCGACAAATTTTCCAGGCCGCTTGCCTGCCTTACGATCGTCTCACAGCCGTTTCTTTTTGGTCGCCGCGCGGCGTGGAGCTTTGGTAAGGCAAAGCAACGCAGCACATGGACAACCGCTCGCATGGCCTATATCAGCGCGTTGCTCGATGAGGTAACGCCATTTCGCTCCTACCGGATTAATCCAGCGCCGCAAAGCAGACTTGATCACCTCAGCGACATCCCGCTGGAGCACATCAGCTTTAGCCTCGGACAAGATTGCATTACGACTTTGTAATTGCTCTGTTCGTCGGCTGTTTGAGTTGCCTTGTTACTGTGAACTCACTGCCAGAAAACAGGCAGCCCACCTTAGATAAGGAGATACAGCCATGAAACTGTTCATGCTCGGGTTCGCCACCCTCCTCGCCACCGGTTCAGCCTTCGCCGATACCACCGACACCTCGGCGGTGATCCACGACAAGACCGGTTTCTTCGTCCACTTGGACGTTGCAAAAGTAAAATCCATGACTGACACCTCGGACCAATGCGGCGTCATTCCGGCCCGCATCGATTACCTGGATCATCAAGGTCGGGAACATGTGCTGGACTATCTGGTTCAAGGACGTTGCACGAACGAAAACTGATGGAATGCTTTATGCCCATGACTGTCCGAGAGCAGGCAATACGCAACACAACCTGATGATTGGGCTACACTTGCGGGTAGCCTGCTCTCGGCTTTCAGGTCCGTTTTTTGTGGATCGAATACCGAAACCGAACCAAGGTAATTCTCATGAACATCCTTGTAGTGGAAGACGAGCCCAAGGCGGGCAATTACTTACTCAATGGCCTGCAGGAGCAGGGATACTCCGTCAGCTTGGCCCGCGATGGCGTTGATGGTTTACACCAGGCGCTGGAAACGCCTTTCGACGTCATCGTGCTGGATGTGATGATGCCGAAGATGGACGGCTGGGAAGTACTGCGCCGCCTGCGCAAGGAAGCTGACACGCCGGTACTGTTCCTGACCGCGCGAGATGACATCGCCGACCGAATCAAAGGCCTGGAACTGGGGGCCGACGACTACCTGATCAAACCCTTTTCTTTCGCCGAGCTGGTCGCACGCCTGCGCACCCTGACCCGCCGAGGTCCGACCCGGGAAGAAGAGCAACTGCAGATCGCTGACCTGCAGATTGATGTAATCAAACGCCGCGTCACCCGCGCCGGCGTGCGAGTGACGCTGACAAACAAGGAGTTTGCATTGTTGCACCTGTTCGCCACGCATCAGGATCAGGTGCTGTCTCGTTCACTGATCGCCTCCAGGGTCTGGGACATGAACTTTGACAGCGACACCAACGTGGTGGACGTGGCTGTGCGACGCCTGCGCCTGAAAATCGACGACCCTTTCCATCTGAAGCTGATCCACAGTGTGCGGGGCATTGGCTACCGCTTTGATACGCAACCATGACCCATCGCCATTACTCCCTGACGCTGCGCCTGGCTGTGGTGTTTGCCTTGCTGGCCTACGCCCTGCTGGCAACCACCGGCGTCGCACTGTACCGCGACCTTGAGCGCGAACTGATACGACGCGACGAGTCCACCCTGGTCTACCGCATAGATCAGCTGCGTAATTTTCTCAATGGCAGCAATACGCTGGAACTGATCAGGAGCAAACCTGTGCTGTTTCAGAACATGCTGGGCAATCGCGAGTACGTACTCACTATTGGCGTTTCAGGGGAAGCCCCTTTACTACAGGTCAATCCCAGGAATATCGATATTCCCGACCTCACTCCCGTGGCAATGGACCATTCCCTGGCACTGACAGATGTACAGCATCTACCCGCCGTGAACGGTACCCCCTTCGCGGCCATCTCCGCGAGTATCGACTCGGGCAAACTGAAAGTGACCATTGGCTGCCTGATGACCGAACGAACCGCAGTGCTCGCCAGCTATCGTCTCAGCGTATACGTCCTCGCCGGTCTCGCGGCCATTGTCCTGGCGCTGGCTGGATATATAGTAGTTCACCGCGGTTTGTTGCCCCTCAGACGCCTGGCTCATCAAGCCCACGGTATCGGCATTGGCAATCTGACAGAGCGACTCGACGGCCGAGGCGCCCCGAAGGAGTTGCTTCCGATGATCGACTCTTTCAACACCGTGCTTGAGCGACTCGCCAAGGGTTTTGCGCAACTGAGTCAGGTCTCGACTGACATGGCCCACGAACTACGCACGCCCATCAACAACTTGCTGGGTGAAACCCAGGTCGCCATGCAGCAGAACCGCAGCGTGGAACATTACCAGCAGTTGCTCGCCTCCAACGTCGAAGAACTCGAACGCCTGGCACGCATGCTCGACAACATGCTGTTCCTCGCTCGTACTGACCCCGGTAGCGCTCGTGACCAGCGCCAGGAACTGGGCGCCGCCGACGAACTGGAACGCGTCGCCGATTACTTTGAAGGTCTGGCCGCGGACGCCGATATCACCATCCGCGCGGAGGGCGACGGCCTTATCTGGGCCGAGCCAACACTGCTACGCCGCGCCTTGGCTAACCTGTGTGCAAATGCGATAAAATATGGTGCACCTCATTCCGAACTGTTGATCCAGGCCACACCGTCCGAGGGTGGCATCAATCTGCGCGTGCGCAACTACGGAACAACCATCCCGGCGGAACACCTTCCGAGATTATTCGAGCGTTTCTACCGCGTTGATCAATCACGCGAGCGCTCGGCCCAGTCCAATGGCCTGGGGCTTTCGATCGTAGCTACTATCATGCAGCTGCATAGTGGCCGCTACAGCGTCACCAGCGAGAATGGCGTGACTTGTTTCGAGCTGTTTTTCCCCATGCGGGATCAGCAAGAGCGTCAGGCCGGCTTTCAAACCGGCCCAGACACCCCTCGCCTCAGCATCGTCGTGAAGCGCCCGTCCCCCGGTTGACCTTCATCGTACTTCCACAGCAAGCTCCGTGGAGTCCCATCCCCCACCGAGCGCTTTGACGAGGCCGACATTGGCACTCAATTGTTGTGTCTGCAGGTCACGCCTGCAACGAGACTGTCTGGGCTTCGACCACATCCAGGTACCCAACCGCGCCCTGCTGATAACGGGCCAGCGAAATATTCTCTGCAGATTGCGCTGCATCAGCTGCGCGGCGCCGAACACTGTAACCACCCGAGCCAACGCGGTCTCGGTACCGGCGCGCCTGTCCATGGGCTCGGTGGCGAGCCAGATCGAGTCGATGCGGATCATCGTGTCAGACCGCGAACAAACCGGGCACATCCTGCCGGGTCGATGGCGGGCCATGTCACGGTCAGTGTCGTTCGCATGGTATCTCGATGCTGACTGAGGCCTCAGGGGTTGCTTGAGCCTTGGGTGGAAGCTGCAAGGGTACAAAGGCAGGCAAGTTCGTGACCGCGTTGTCGCGCTTGGGCGGTAGCCATTTGCGTACGACGTGGATGCGCCAATGCGGGCTCAGGCGGATCTTGCCGCTTGCGCCTCAGACGCCGGGAAATTCAGCTCAATGATCACGCCAGACGGATCCTCAACGAAAACCTGATGCAGTCCGAGACCAGGAACCGTGCGATCGCGCCAGGCAATCCCCTCAGCCTTGAGCAGGCTCCGGAACTCGACCAATCCTGTAACCAGAAAAGCGATATGGTCAACCGTGCCGGTGCCTGTCAGCAACATGTCTTTGTCACCCAAATATTGCTTCAAGCCCTCTGGGTTTGAAGGGTCAATGCCAATAATATGAACCGTGCCAAAGTCGGCTTCATCCCCCCCCATGTACAACCAGGCTCCGGGAAAATCGAATGGGGGACGGTAACCGCGCACGAAGCCGAGCACCCTTTCGTAGAAATGGCAGGACCTTTCGAGATCCAGCGAACGAATCGAGTAATGAGCAAGTTTTTTGACGTGCATGGTGCCTCCAGGTTGCTTTTATATGTACGCTGAATGGCCGTGCGACAATGATCGCTGTAGTATCATATTCATTTGCACACCATGGCAGCTGACCGTAGGAATAAAAATGAGACAGTGGAGCGCAGACAACCCCAAAGCCTCGCTGATGGAGCGTAAACGCGCCCTCATCGTGGCCGCTGCACAGCAGGCGTTTCTGGACAAGGGCTATGCCGAGTCGTCCATGGGCCGCATCGCCGACGCTGCTGGAGTTTCAATCAAAACCGTCTATCGACACTTTGAGAACAAGGACGATTTGTTCAGTGCAGTCATGCATGCCGCGTGCAATGCAAATGGCACGAGCGACACTGGCGAGCACGCACCACAGCACCTCGAACGCCCTTGGTTCTCCAAAGAGCCCAAACAAGCCCTTCCCCTGGCCGGCATCGACTACCTCACCGACGTTCTCGGTGCCCAGCAACTGGCGCTCTACCGGGTGGTCACGCGCGATGCTCACCGGTTTCCCGAATTAGGCCAACGATACCGAGCGGAAGTGACTGACCGTCGCACTGCACTTTTCGCAGACTACCTCCGGCACTGGGCCCCATTGGAGCAATGGAAAATCAAGGATATCGAAGAAGCATCACGGACATTTCTGGCATTACTGCGCGTCGACCTGCTCGATAACGCCCTCTTTGGTACCCATCAACCGAACGATGAGGAAATAAGCAGTAGAGCCCACCGCGCATCGGACAACATGCTGCACTTGCTACAAGCCTCCCGATTCTGAGCTCCTCGCTGATGGCGCTACAGGGGTATGTAACGCCATCAAACGCTGAGGTTCAGGCGCCTTTGCGGAAGTCTTCAGCCAGCGACGGCCGGCTTGGCGACCAGCCCAACCGGCGTGCGTTGACTGCACTCACGCGACTGTTGGACGCTGCTCCATAACGCGCAGCCTCACCGAGATTGCGCGTGACATCGTCGACATCCAGGCTATGGGTTTTGCCGCCAAAACCCAGTGACTCACTGATCAATTGGGCGATTTCAAGAAACGAAGCATGACCGTTCTCGGCAAAATAAAACGAGCCCCCGGGAGCCTTCTCCAGGACCAGCAGATACAGGTCAACCAGATCGTCGATGTGGACGTTCGAATAGCGGTTCAGCCCCTTACCTACATGAATACCCGCGCCCACCTGCGCCGAAATGGCAGTCATTTGCGGAATCTGTTCACTCTCCTGCTTGAGTCCCGCACCGACGCCATAGATCATCGACGGACAGATCACGACAGCGCGGACACCTTTGTCGATCGCCGCCTGGCGCACGTGTCGATTCATCTCGACGCGCTGGCGACGGAACGGGACCGGTACAAAGTAGTCATCGTCGCTGAAAACTTTCTCACTGGCATATTCGCCACACGCATCGTCGGCCACGATGGCGGAGCCACTGGTGTGGATCAGCAGCTTGGCGCTGCGTTCAAGTGCTGCGACCAGGGTATGAACGGACGGCTCGTGATCGGCACTGGCAGCGTGTATCACTGCGTCAGCTTCCTGAGCGGCTTTGGTCAATACCGCCGCGTCATCCAGCGTGCCAATGATCGGTTCGATACCACGCTGACGCAGCAACTGTGCAGTGGCCTCGGTACGTGTCAGGCCCGTTATGCTGTGACCCAATTGAAGCAAGCGATGAGCAACGGCTCCGCCTATGTAACCAGACGCCCCTGTAATAAAAATCTTCATATAGAACTCCTCGATGAGAAAACGAATTGGGGATCAGGACTCGACAACTGCACGATGCTCAAGCAGCTTGTGCATTGCACGCTCTTCGATAGCGATGAACTCGGCGACCGCAGCCTCACCCGCCAACGTCAGATCCGGCTCGACACCGTCGGCCAAGCGCTCGATCTGTACGTTGAACCATGGCAACAAGTGGAATGGGTTGATGGTCGCTTCGGGTGTCAGAGCAGTGGCCCATTCGCCAGCCAGCAGCCGTGCCGGAGTAAGCGGATCCGAGATCAATGGACGGCCCAGGCCAACCATGTCGACATCACCGCGCTCGAAAGCCAAAAGCATGCCTTCAACGCTACGGAAATTCCCCGTCACCATCACCGGCATATTCGCCACCTCACGTACCGCCCCGGCAAACTCGACGAAATAAGCTTCGCGTTGAATCGTGCTCGCGCGCGGCGCATCTTCGCCTTCATCCTTGACTACCAGCCCTACTACTTTCGGCTGCTCCAGCGAACCACCCGATAGCTCCAGCAGGTCCAGACTGGTGTTGTTGAGCAACCCAACCAGCGCAACGCATTCGGCATTGGTGAAACCGCCCTTCTGGAAATCAGACGAGTTCAGCTTGATGCCAATCGGGAAGTCGTCGCCAACCTCGGCGCGCACTGCAGCGATGACCTCAAGCAATAGGCGCGCACGATTCTCCAGCGCTCCACCCCAACGATCTGTGCGCTGGTTGGACAGCGGGCTGAGGAACTGAGACAGCAGGTAGCCATGGGCAGCATGCAGTTGCACGCCAGTGAAACCCGCAGCCCGTGCCTGATTTGCAGCGAAAGCGAATTGATCGATAACGGCGGCAATCTCATCCTCGGTCATGGCACGTGCCAACCCAAACTCCAGACCCAGCCCCGGTGGAACCTGAATCGCTACCGGCGAAGGCGCCAGGGGTTGCGGATTGATCACCTGAAGTACCTGACGCCCGGTATGGCTCAACTGCAACCAGAAATCCGAGCCATCAGCCGTTCCGGCAGCAGCCATCGCCCGTAAAGCGGTCAAGTCAGTGTCAGCATCAAGCACGATGTTCCCCGGGCGTTCCAGGTGCTGACGGTCCACCTGCACGTTCCCGGACAGCAGCAAACCAGCGCCGGACGAGGCCCAACGCCGGTAAAGATTGACGTGGCGCTGAGTGGCATCATTTTTGTGGTCGGCCAGGCCTTCGCTCATGGCTGCTTTGCACAGTCGGTTTGCCAACACTACGCCGCAAGGCAAAGACAACGGACTAGAGATTTGATCAGTCATAAATACCTTCGGCTGCATGACAGGGGCTGTTTGAGCTGCTCAGTTGAGCAGCACGCGGAACGCCAGGATAGAAAGTAAAACGATCGCTGTCGCACACACGACAATGATAGTTGTTGTTTGGCTGGTGTCAAGCGAAACCTCGGGCTACGAGGCGCGCCGTTTCACGCCTTCTCCAACACCACCTGCACCTCTTGTGCGCCTTCCTTATGCCGCGCAGGCAAGAGCAGACAAGCGAGCGCCGGCATCATCAACAGGGCGCCAACCATGTTCCAAAGGAACATGAACAGCAGCAGCAGTCCCATGTCGCCCTGAAACTTGATTGATGAAAACATCCAGGTGGAGACCCCCAACGCCAGCGTAATTCCGGTGAGGGTGACGGCGGCGCCGGTGGTTTTCAGGGTTTCGTAGTACGCCTGCTTGAAGTTCAAGCCGCGTGTCATGAAATGTTCGATTCGGTTGTAGATATAGATGCCGTAATCGACCCCGATACCGACTCCGAGCGCGATGACGGGCAATGTCGCGACCTTCACCCCCATGCCCAGTTGGGCCATGAGCGCCTCACAAATCACCGAGGTGATATAAAGCGGAATCATGATGCTGATCGCCACTCGCCAGGATTTAAACTCCCACCACACCAACAGCGCGACGATGCTGTAAACCAGCAGCAGAATCCTCGGCTCGGATTGCTTGATTACTATGTTGGTGGCGGCCTCGATACCGGCGTTACCGGCTGCCAGCAAAAAGGTAGCGTGCTCATCATTGTTCGCCTTCGCGAACGTCTGTGCCGCATCGACCACCTTGGCCAGGGTTTCGGCCTTGTGATCGGTCAGATACACCATGACCGGCGCCATTGAGCAGTCGCTGTTGTAGAGCTCGTTGGGAATGGTCTTAAACGCCGCATTGGCGATGTAGCGATTGCGAGTAATGGCATACCAGCGCAAGTCGCCACCGTTCGAACCCGCAGAGAACTTCTTCAGCTCATCCACCAGGGCGTGGGTCGACTCCACGCCTGGCACCCCCTCCATCGTCCACTTCAAACGTTCGATCGCGCTGCTGACCGGGTACGAGCCGCACTCTCCTGCCTGGGTCTTGACCATCACCACGAATACGTCCGGGCTGCTGGCGTAATGCTGGGCGAGAAAGTCATTGTCCTGGTTGTAACGACTGTCCGGGCGCAGTTCTGGCGCACCGCGATCCAGATCACCGATCTTCAGATCCTGTTTCAAATACCAGGCGCCGCCGAGCAGCATTGCCGAGAGCAACAAGCCGATCAGGGCCGGCTTCGGTTCGGCGGCATGCGATAACCAACGTGCCAGGCGATGAGCGCTGGTGGCCTTGCGGTTCTGATGACGCAAGCCAGCTGGTGATACCCCGCACCAGGACATCAGCACGGGCAGCAAGAACATTTTGGTGAAGATGATCACCGCCACACCCACGCTCGCGCTGATAGCCAACTCGCCGATCATGTCGATATCGATCAGCATCATGGTCGAGAAACCTACTGCATCGCACAACAGTGCAATCGACCCCGGAATGAAAAGCATGCGAAAGGTTCGACGGGCAGCTTGCATAGGGCTGTAACCGGCAGCGCAGTCGGC
Source organism: Pseudomonas sp. GW821-FHT02H09 (assembly GCF_059421425.1). Lineage (NCBI taxonomy): Bacteria > Pseudomonadati > Pseudomonadota > Gammaproteobacteria > Pseudomonadales > Pseudomonadaceae > Pseudomonas > Pseudomonas sp. GW821-FHT02H09. The sequence goes on along the minus strand of NZ_JBWKVA010000021.1, from coordinate 41,557 downwards.
GCTCATGGTGTTGATATTCTGCACGGCATGGCTGACGCCGATCGCGAACGTCAGGAACGGCACCAGGATCGAATACGGGTTAAGCCCGAAGCCCAGCAAGTTGACGATACCCAACTGCCACAGCACTGCGAGAGAGCAACACAACAATGTGACGGCGGTACTTCGCCAGCAACGCGAATACGCCAGAAGCAGCAGCGCCGTCAGGACGAACGTAATCGCAAAGAACTCGAGAATATCGTGCGCGCCTTCAATCAGGTCACCGGCAATTTTGGCGAAGCCGGTGATATGAATGGCGTATCGATCGCTGTTGTACTTGTCGCGTACCAGTGTTTCCAAACGCTGGGAGAACTGACCGTAATCAAGCTTTTCGCCGGTGAGCGGGTCGCGCTCAAGCAAAGGCACAAGCACCACCGAGGACTTCTGGTCCGCGGCCACCAGACTCCCGATACGCCCGGAACGTTGAACGTTGAGTTGCACCTGGGCCAAGGTTTTGGCTGAGCCATCGAAGCCATCCGGAATGATGCGGCCGACGGCAAAACCGTCTTCGGTGACCTCCTGCCACAAGACGTTGGGGGTCCAAAGTGATTTCAAGTTCCCACGATCAACGCCCGGAATGAAGAACACCTCGTCTGTGACGTTCTTCAGTGTTTCGAGATAGTCCTTGTCGTAGATGTTGCCCTGCCGTGCTTCAAGCGCGATACGCACCACATTGCCCAGCGGACGCAGTTCGTTTTCATACTGCTGGTAGTTGACGATATACGGATGATGGCCGGGCACCATTTTCTGCAGGCTGACATCGAGCCCAAGCTTGCCGGCCTGATGGGCGAGTAACACCGATATCACCAAGAACAGCAGGACCACCATGACCCGATGGTTAAACAGTAGCGGCTCTATGCGGGCCTCCAAAAAACCCGGCTTCACTGGAGCGGCGGTAAGATTGTCTTGTTTCGCGCTCATGGGGGCGGTCTCCGTGAGATTCATTTAGCGTCTAGCGCGATCGAATGCGCGCCCGCAATACCAGCGGTCAGCACCGCCCCATCGGGTAGCTCGACCAGCGAGGCAACCCGCAAGCCGGGACTGGCTTCGGTCATCTGAAAATGCTGACCACCATCGACGCTGCGCAACAAGCTGGCGTCCTGACCTAACAGGACGATCTCGCCGTTATCACGCACAATGCCGGCCACCAGAGTAGGTGCCTTGACGTCCGCGCCTACCTGCTCCCAAGAGCCCCCCTGATCAATTGAGCGAAAAATATGCCCGCCGAAGCCATAGGCCAGCAAAACGTCGTGGTTGTCCTGACGCAATTGCAACACGCCATAGAGAGCACCGTTGTAGCCGACGTCGAGCGTCTTCCAACTGCCGTCGGCAGCGCTGATGTACACCTTGCCCGCTTCTCCCGCGATGACTTGCCGTCCTGACTTGTCGCCGCTGATCGAGTTGTAGTGCAGCGCATCAGGGTTGTTGATCTGCTGCGACAGGGATATCCAATGGACTCCACCGTCGGCGGTGGCGAAAATCTGACCGTTCGATCCCACCACATAGCCTGCGGTATCGTTGGCGAACCAGACACCGAGCAACGGGCGGGAAGGCCCGAACTGTGCACCCGCGTTGACATCATCGAGCCCGAACTGCGCCTGTTCGATCTCGCTTTGCAGCGTTGAATCACCAGGCGTCTCCTGCAGCGCCGCCTTAGCGCGCACCAGCCGTGCTTCGGCGTCGACCCGTACCAATGCGTTAAGCCGATTACCATCGGCCTGCTTGACCCAGGTCTTGCCACCATCGGTGCTGTGAAGGATCACGCCATCGTGCCCCACCGCCCAGCCGCTGGAGGGGTTGACGAAGTACAGCGCCGTCAGCGTGACCGAAACCGGCACTGCACTCTGGTGCCAGCCGTGCGCGCCATCGTCTGAATACAGGATGATGCCGCGTTCTCCCGCCAACACCACACGGGTACCTGCAAGAGCCGTGGCCATCATGGTTACTGTGGCGGTACTGGCTGATTGCATGGCTGGCAGGTCCAGAAGATCGGACGCCGCTACGGCCAGCGGCGGCATCAAAACTGCCGCGCTCGCCAGAATCAGAACGACGCCCACACTGCTACAGCGCCGTATATTGCGATAGGTCTTCACCATTTCATCACCACGAGAAAAAACTGACGATAGCCGTAGGCAACGCCTTCTCTGGAAGGGATGCCTACGGTGATTTACACGATCAGTTGCTGGATCGTCGCAAGTTGTCCACCGTGTAATAGGCAGCACTTCGCTTGACCTTGTAGTCAGCAGGTTTTTCTTCGTTAGACAGGAACATCACGAAAGCACGACGCGATTGCAGGTCGTAATCGACCTGGCCTGCGGTGGTGCTGACGAGGACGTCGTAAAGGTTAACCGCGTGGTTTTCCTGAACTCGCCAAAGATTGTCGCGACTGTCATACAAGTCGCCATGCACGATTTCCCAACTGTCCTCGTCGACGTAGAGCATGCGCCGACCATAGATGCTGCGAACCCCTGGTTTGACTTGCGCTTCGACCACCCATACCCGGTGTTTCTCATAGCGAGGCAGATCCTGATTCAAGTGATTCTGCTGCACGATGTCGCGGTACTTGAGAGCCTTCGAAGTGAGGTCGTAGTTGTTGTACGACACGATCATTTCTTTCTTGCCAACCAGTTTCCAGTCGTAGCGATCCTGCCCGCCGCCAAACATGTCGTAACTGTCGATGGTGCCCAGCCCGTCGCTGTTGAATTGCGGTGTGTCATACGCCACGTCTGGCGCGCGCAACACGCGACGCTGGCCCGGGTTGTAGGTCCAGGTCTTGCGCGCTCCATCCGTACGGTCCGAGACGTCGATCAGCAGAACCGCCTCGCCGGCAACGTTGGACGGGCTCAACGTGCGCTGCATGTAATAGGTGATCTGGTTAGGAGGATTGTCAGCTATTGCCTTGCCCGTCGTTCGTGATTCGGCCCATTTGATCGGCGTGAAACTGCCGTTGCTCTGTACCGGAAAAATGACGAACTGACGCTCCGAACTCAAGCCGTAGTAACGATATTCGTGGTTGTAGATCACCTCTGAACCATTTTTCGGCACAGGGAAAGGTACGCTTGAAGCGAGGACACCGATCACTCCCATACCACCTTCAACCGTCTTGATCCGCCCGGCTTCGGTCTTGATATCGCTGTATTCCTGCGGTGGCAATGCAGCCGTTCGGTGGGTGGGGTAGACCTTCATTTTGTAGTCCGGGTAACGCTTGAGCATTTCGATCTGCCCTGGCGCCAACAGGTTCTGGTATTGCGCCAGATTGGCGCCTGTAACCGTGTAAAGCGGCTTCTCCGCCGCGTATGGATTGGCATACCCCTTGGTGCTATCGAATCCCGCCACAACCTGGGTCAAACCGCCTTCCCAAGGCGGAATCGAACCATCGGCATTACCTGCTTTTTGCGCCCCGACAGGCGTGAGATCCTTGCCCAGTCTGGCAAGGTCTTGCTCTGAAGTTTCGGCATGCGCGCCGAGGGTCACCCCGACAAGTGCGCCCGCGGCCAAGATGCCCAGCACGCCTTTTAGTCTTTTGTTGTCCATGCTTTTGCCTGCTTTGGTTAGAAGTTGATGCCAGCGACCAGAGAGAAGAAATCACGATCATGGAATTCGTCGTACTTCGCGTTGTGGTTGAAACGCGAATAGCTGAAGTCGACGTAATACTTGCCGCTGTAGTCGAGACGCACGCCCGGCGCTACCACTAGTCGACCCTCACTGAACAAACCATCAGCGGAGTAGCCACTTATGTCGTCCGACACGAAGACTCGCGGCTTGACGTTTACCCCGGCGAATACGTCCGGGTAGCTGACCTCCAGTTGGGCACGTACACCCCATACGTTGGATGTGGCGAAGCCTTTGTTTTGGCAATAGCTCGTATCTGGGTTAAGCGCCTCGCACGGCACGCCTGCGACCGGACCTGAGCCGAACACAGCGGCGCGTCCGTAACGAGTCGAGTTGTCTGGATTGCCGATTCCATCCCAGTGCTGATAAACCGCTTCCGCCGCCAGAGTGGCAGCCTCGGCACCGAGGATCCGTGGCAACACCTGAATGGTCGACAGCTGAGCCTGAGTTTTGGATTTGCGGTCATAACCGCTCACGAAGGAACCATCCGGTGTGGATACCAAATTGGCCTGCGGGCCAATGCCAGCGACAAGGCCGTTAATCAGGTCGGTACCGTTGATCTGCACGGGCAGGCCAGACGTATGGCTAATTTCACCAAACACTGACCAACCACCGATGACGGTAGACGCACTCAGGCCAACGACATGGATACCGTCAGCGCTGTAGTCGAGGGTCTCCTGCGCAGCGCGCAGGCCTTGCGGCGGGTCGGCAGACCAGATCGATCCAGGTATCGTGGTGGGCACCAGCGTCGCGCTTACGTTAGGGACGCGGGTGTGATAGCGCACATAGTAGAGCCCGAAATCAGTGTCCAGCGCCTCGACCCGGTGACGCAGCGCGATGCCGTACTGACCGCTGTTTGGGGGCTCTCGGTCAGGCGTCAACGCCATCCGGAAGTTGGCTCCGCCCAATGCAGGAACTCCGGCGAAGGTCTGGCGGTCAGTAAACTGCCCCCCGCCCACCACCGTTCCGCTGTTCGAGCAGTTGACGACACTGGACGCAGACCAGTAGGTGCCACAGCCGTCCAGCACGGTTTTTTCCCAACGCAACTGGTAGAACGCTTCCACACTGGTGCCGTCGGCTATGCCGAAGCTGGCGAACAACTGTGGCAACGGGAGGAGGATTTCTTTGACCTGGGCGCCAGGCCGGTGGGCTGCGGTGATGTCGAACGCACCGTATTCGTTGATACCGGGCACAAACAAACTTTCCCCCCAGTTCACGACCTGGTTGCCCAACCTGACGGTCAAAGGATGATCGCCACTCAGTTGGAATGTGTCGTAAACATAGGCGTCGAGTAGTGCGACGCCGGAGAATTTGGACAAGTGATCGAAATCGGAGTCGTCCAGCCGCGCGCCGTGCTCATAACCGTTGGCGACGCTGCCATGGGGCACGCCACTGTTGTTGAGCGTGAAGTCGTCCCAGGCCTTGGCGCGTACAAACACGCCAAGATCGCCCTTACTGATATCGATGTCGCCCAGGATATTCAAGACAGTTGAGTAGCGTTGACCCTTACCGAAGTTCAAATCGCCGTTATCGTTACCGCTGCTGGCTTTACCACCATTTCCCACGGAAATCAGACGAGGATCGGCGCTGCTTGCCCGCCAACTGGTGCCCAGCGATGTGCCGAGCGACCAGCGAACATCGACCCCCTCATCAGTGGTAAACGAGCCAGCCTCGGCGCTGCTCGCAGCCAGACCTGCAAGACACAACGCGACGCCTAGCCTGCCGGCGCGCACGACGCCGGAATGGTCCTTGTTTTTCATAGTTTCACTCGTATTTTTGTTTTTGGAGGTTGCGAGGAAATGTGTGAATCAGTGCCAGCCTCCGCCGCTGGCAACTGATTTTTTCCAGGACACTGGGTCGACGCTTACTTCGGTACCTCGGGCTTGCGGACGGGGCCGGCGGTCACGCCACCATCGATCACCAGTTCGGCGCCATTGACGTACGAGGACTCGTCCGACGCCAGATAGACCACCGCGTTGGCGACGTCACTGGGCAAACCCACACGCCCTGAAGGGATCAGCGCGCTGAACATTTCTTCAACACCCAGCCCGGCACCAAAGCCGTAATGACTTTGCGTCATCGGCGTATGGATCACACCCGGCAGCAAGGAGTTGCAGCGAATTGCCAGACCCTGACTGGCAGCTTCAATCGCGGCGCATTTGGTCAATGCCCTGACAGCGCTCTTGGAAGCGCAATAGGCCGTCTGGTTGGTTGCACCTATCAGCCCACCGATCGAGGACATGTTGATGATCGAACCGCCGTGCTCTGCCATGGCGACAAAGGCCGCCTTGATCCCCAGGAACACGCCGTCGATATTGATCGAGGTGACTTGCCGGAATTGTTCGAGGCTCATGTCGGTGATCGACTGCACCGCCAGCACTCCAGCGTTGTTGACCAATACATCAAGCTTGCCGAAGCGTTGCTGGACCTGTGCCATCACCGCATCCCAACTTGCGGCATCGCTGACATCATGACGTAAGGCTTCTGCGGTCAAACCCTCGTCGCGCAAAACGGCTGCCGCCTGTTCAGCGGTGGTCAGATCGATATCGGTCAAGGCCACTTGGGCACCATGACGTGCCAATGTCGCAGCGATTTGCGCACCAATGCCGCGAGCGGCGCCTGTAATCAGTACTACTTTGCCATCCAGTCTTTTCATTGCATCGCCCTGAATAATGCCGAGTGCACCAGATCGCCATGAGGTTCTGGCAATTCTGAATTCTTATTAGTATTTGGATACCGAAAAGAATTTCTACACCTTTATTTGAGCGTCAGCCAGAGTTTTTTTATTTTTTTGCGACGCGCTCCTGCCTCTGGCACCAGGCATTTGCAACGACTCAGTCATAGCTGCGGGGGGATGATCCAGGGCGGACTCAACGCGCAGGCTCGATAGGCGAATTCTCGGACTTCCTGCTATATTCTCGCGTTAACTACAGGAGAGCCCATGCGCCCCACCCGCCTAACACGCCCTCAACAGCAAGCCCAGACACGCGAATATCTCCTGACTGCAGCTGAGAACGTCTTTTCTCGTCTCGGTTATGGTGGGGCCTCATTAGAGCTGATCGCCGCCGAGGCAGGTTTTTCAAAGGGCGCGATCTACTCCAACTTTCCGAACAAGGAAACGCTCCTCTTGACGCTGCTGGATCGGTACATGGAACGCGACATGGCCGGATTGAAAGAGCTCGCGGCTCAAGATCCTGACAGGATGTTCGAAGGGGTGACCGAGTGGTTGATGACCATGAATTCCGACAGCGAGTGCCCGTTGTTGGCGGTCGAGTTACAACTTCATGCAAGCCGCAATCCCGAGTTCGCAGCGGCATACGACGCGCTGCATAAGCGTCAGACTGAAGGGCTGGCCAATCTCCTCGACCTGTATTTCAAAGCCACTGGTACGAAAAGCCCTCTACCTTCGACCGATCTTGCCATAGCGCTGACAGCCATGGTGCATGGCATCAGTCTCCAGCGACGCAACGCCAACGATACAGGTCCCGTTGAAGCGGGTCGTATCATCAACCAGTTATTGACTAGCCTGGTCGTCCGACAGCGAGAGGCGTAGTCATCTCTGCGTTGGAGCTTCTTCGCCGAAGCGCCTTTAATAACTGATTGCACAGGTGGCCACGCTATTACCCGGTCCGGGCAGGAAATGGAGGCGCCCTCCCACCAGCCCCTACTCCCGGCGCGAACGCCGGCAGCAGGCATACTCACCGATGGTTGGGCAGACCGTTAGAGTCGTAATCCACCGTCGACCACAATCTCGGCGCCATTGACATAACTGGCCGCATCGGATGCCAGGAACGCGACGACCTCGGCGACTTCCTTCGGATCAGCGATCCGGTTGAGCGGGATCATGGCTTGATACTTTGCATTTGCTTCCGGCGGGTTGCCAGCGATCATCGGCGTCTGGATCATGCCCGGAAAGACCGCGTTGACACGAATACCGACGCGCCCCAACTCGGCGGCGGCGCAACCGCTCATCCCACGTACCGCCCACTTGGACGCTGCATAGGCGAACTGCCCCGGAATATTGCGAATGGCCGAAAGCGAGGAGATGTTAATGATCGAGCCACTACCTGCGCTTTGCATCGCCTCGGTCACTGCCTGCATGCCCAGCATCACGCCCAACACGTTAACCTGGAAATACCGCTCCAACTCGCTCGGCGTGGTCCCCTGCAAATAGTTGGGACTGTAGATTCCCGCGTTGTTGACGAGGATGTCGATCCGGCCGAACCGTTTCAGTGCCTCCTCGACCACCACAGCCCAACCCTCGGCGCTCGAAACATCATGCTTGATGAAGCACGCCGCCTCTCCGATCTCTGCCGCGACCTGTTCGCCGTTGTCTTGAACATCAGTCAAAACAACTTTGGCGCCTTCGGCGGCGAAGAGCCGGGCTTCGGCCTCTCCCTGCCCACTTGCCGCACCCGTAATGATTGCAACCTTGCCGCTTAACCGTCCCATGCCATTTCCTCTTTTTGATTTTATTGTATGAATCGCAGCGCCTCGACGTTCCGGAGCAACTCCGAAAGGAGGTGATTGTGTGGCGCAGAGTCGATTAGATACTTATTGGTATCTGAAAATCAATCAGTATCTTCGGTGCTCGAAGGAAGGGGGAAATGCCGGAGCCTCGCGGTTCATCGCATACTGGGAGCTCCACCCAGGACCGTGTCCAGTCGCGAGCTTTGGCATTACTGATCGGTGACCAGTTCGATGACCACGCCGGATGCCATCGCGACGAACAACTGGCGTTCGCCCGTGAGCGGCACTTCATTGAGCCCATAGTGAACGCCGCTGAGTCGAATCCGATTGCGCGCCTCGTCAAGCTCGAATGTGTGTTGCATACGCGCCTGTTCGAGCGCACGACACGCCACCTGCGCTTGACGGATGAGGGGCGGACGTATTTGTCCTATTGCCACCAGGCACTTCAGGCACTCGACGATGGCAATGCCTTTCTACAAGCCGGGAAAAGCGCCTCATGACTACCAATCCCTTGGGCAGACTGACCTCGAACGCCAGCAAGAAACCGCGCATGTGGCACAGTACGTATAAAGGCCGCTATCAATCGCGCTTCAGTCCATCGCGCCAGGCGATTGCTTCGAGTTCAACCCGAACCGCGTCTTCGACGGCAATCACCGGGCGAACCTGGAATTCAAACGCAGGGAACGTCGAGCACACCTTGTGAACTGCCATCGGATCGTCGCAGTCCACCAACATGTGTCCACCCCATTCACCCACGCGCACGACAAACACCTCGATCTTGAAATTGTCCGGTGCTTTCCATTGACCGAACACGTCAAGGATCCGTTTCTGCGCATTCTCGTACTGCGCAGGCGAACCTTGTGGGCGTTCGAACCAGCTGATCATGTACTTCATCGCCATCCTCCTCTATTGCATTGACGTAGTGGTCAACTGATCCCGGACACGACGACTGCTTGAGCTGGCTATCTACAACCAGACACCACGTGCTGCAGACGAAAACCTCACTTTGCGTGCGGGTTTCAGCACAGGCAAGGATAGTTCTCGAGGCAACGCAAAGCCAACCTGGGGCGACAAGGGAAGCCTGTCGTCATTGTTGTGGGTTGAAGGATCATGCCGTGACGCCCACGGCATGATCGGGTCTTCCTGAGCCGGGTTCGACTACTGGTGCTGCACCTGGAACAACGAGTTCACCTGAACCCGCGCCAACATCCGCTCTGCCCCACCGCCACGTCGCATACCGCGCACCGGGCAGGCGTCGAGGTAATCCAGACCGACCGCCAGCTTCAGGTGACGCTCGGGTCGGGTCAGCCTGTTGGTCACATCGAAGCTGTACCAGCCATCATCGAGCCAGGCTTCGGCCCAGGCGTGACTGGCCAAATGGCTTTCATCCTCGGTGCACAGGTAGCCAGAGACATACCGCGCGGGAATCCCCAGGCTGCGAGCACAGGCCAGAAACGCGTGAGTGTGGTCCTGGCAGACGCCCGCACGGCCGGCAAACGCCTCGGCGGCGGTGCTGTCGACCGCGGTCGCGCCGGGGCTGTAAGGCATGTGCCCGGCCAACCCGTGCATCAGGTCGATCAACGCCGTGCGATCGCGACGGGTGCCGCACTGCTTCACGGCAAAGTCGCTCAAGGCGTGATCTGCCTGAGTCAGGTGACTGGTGCGCAGGAACGGCAACGGCGATTGGCTATCGCGTTCAACCTCCTGCGCCTGGTCGATCTCCACCTGGCCGTAGGCGCTAAGCACAATGGCACCGTGGGGCTCGTCCATGGTCAATACATGCAGGATGTTGCCGTAAGGATCGAGTTGACTGCGCACCAGGCGCGGCAATTCCAGGTGCCATTCCAGAATGCGCTGGCGCTCGCTGTTCTGTGGCGTCAGGCGCAGGAACTGGATGCTGGTGCAGACTTCATCGGCGTAGCTGTAGGTGGTGTCGTGACGTATGGAAAGTTTCATACGACCTCCAGATAGGATTCGTGGATGGTCTGGCCAAGATGGCGCACCTGGGAGATGAAATCGGTCAGCCAGAGGTGCAGGCCCGCATCGAGAATCTCGTCGATCCCGGTATAACGAAGGCGCGCCTGCAGTTCGGCAGCCAGGCGCTGGGCGGGACGGCCATTGTTGCCCGGCAGGCTGGCGAGGATCTGGTCCAGTTCCTCGATGCACGCATGCAGCGAGCGCGGCACGTCGGCACGCAACAACAGCATCTCGGAGACCTGCTCGGCGCCCGGCGCATTGCGGTAGATCTCGTTGAAGGCCTCGAAGGACGACAAGGCACGGAGCAAGGCGCTCCACTGGTAGTAGCCGCGGGCCGAGTTATCGCTGACCTCCTCCGACTTCTCGCCGAACATTTCGTAGCGCGCATCCAGCAGGCGCAGGGTGTTGTCGGCCCGTTCCAGGAAGGTGCCCAGGCGAATGAAACAGTAGGCATCGTTGCGCATGATGGTGCCCGAGGTCGCCCCGCGGAACAGATGGGAGCGCTCCTTGACCCACTCACAGAAATGGCTGATGCCGTAACGACCCAGGCCGTTGCTGGCGATATTGCGCATCTCAAGCCAAGTGGCGTTGATGTTCTCCCACATGTCGGCGGTGATGCGTCCGCGCACCGCGTGAGCGTTGGCCCGCGCTGCCTGCAGGCAGCAATAGATACTCCCGGGGTTGGTTTCATCCAGCGCGAAGAAGTGCAGCATGCGCTCGGTGTTGAGCTCGCCATAGCGCTCGTTGTAGTCGTCCAGTGTGCCGGCGGCCAGCAGCGACATCGCCAGTTCGGCGCGGCCATCGGTGCGCCCGGCCTGGGGCATCAACGATAGCGAGTAACTGACTTCGAGCATGCGTGCCAGGTTCTCGGCACGCTCCAGGTAACGGGACATCCAGTAGAGGTCCGAAGCGGTTCTTGAAAGCATGTCTTAGTCCTCCACTACCCAAGTGTCTTTGGTGCCGCCGCCCTGGGACGAGTTCACCACCAGCGAACCTTCGCGCAGTGCCACGCGGGTCAGGCCGCCGGGCACCAGACGGGTTTCACTGCCCGAGAGCACAAACGGGCGCAGGTCGATGTGACGCGGGGCGATGCCGTTTTCGACAAAGGTCGGGCACGTCGACAGGCACAGGGTTGGTTGGGCGATATAGGCTTCAGGGCGGGCCTTGAGGCGCGCGCGGAAGTCCTCGATCTGCGCCGCCGTGGCCGCCGGGCCGACCAGCATGCCGTAGCCGCCGGAACCCTGGGTTTCCTTGACCACCAGCTCGGGAAGATTGGCCAGCACATGGGATAACTCTTCCGGCTTGCGGCATTGCCAGGTGGGCACGTTCTTCAGGATCGGTTCTTCGTCGAGGTAGAAGCGAATCATGTCAGTGACATAGGGGTAAATTGACTTGTCGTCCGCTACCCCGGTACCTACGGCGTTGGCCAGGACCACGTTCCCCGAACGATAGGCCGCCACCAGTCCGGGGACACCGAGCATGGAGTCCGGGTTGAAGGACAGTGGATCGAGGAAGGCATCATCGAGGCGACGATAGATCACATCCACCTGCTTCGGGCCGGCGGTGGTGCGCATAAAGACACGATCGTCGCGGACAAACAGATCGGCGCCCTCAACCAGTTCCACCCCCATTTCGCGGGCCAGGAACGCATGCTCGAAATACGCACTGTTGAAACGGCCCGGGGTCAGCACCACCGCCGTGGGGTTGTCCAGCGGGCTGGCGCTCTTGAGGGTGTCCAGCAGCAGGTTCGGGTAATGATCGATGGGCGCCACGCGCTGGGCGGCGAAGAGTTCGGGGAACAAGCGCATCATCATCTTGCGGTCTTCGAGCATGTAGCTGACGCCGCTGGGGGTGCGCAGGTTGTCTTCCAGCACGTAGTAGCTGCCATCGCCATCACGTACCAGGTCGACCCCGGAGATATGGGCGTAGATGCCGCGGTGCAAATTCAAACCCCGCATGGCAACCTGATACCCCTCGTTGGCCAGGACCTGCTCGGGAGCAATGATGCCTTCCTTGAGGATGCGTTGCCCGTGGTAGATATCGGCCAGGAACATGTTCAATGCCTGAACCCGCTGAATGCAGCCGCGCTCGACCATCTGCCATTCGCTGGCTTTGATGCTGCGTGGAATGATGTCGAACGGAATCAACCGCTCGGTGCCCTGCTCGTCCCCATACAAGGTGAAGGTGATGCCGGCGCGATGGAACAACAGGTCGGCTTCACGACGACGCTGGTCCAGCAGCTCCAGAGGAGTGTCCGCCAGCCAGCGCGCGAACGCCTGGTAATGTGGGCGGCAGCCACCGTTGGCATCATACATCTCATTAAAAAAAGCACGGGACATACCCCACTCCTTGCCGTGTTTCATTCGGCATTTTTTATTTAACTTCGTTATTTCGATAGATCAGGCCTTACGTTGTTTTAGTTGATGCTGTTTTGTTGAGCACCTCATTGTGCGTCGTCAATAACCTGCTTCATGCAGGCCGCAAACTTTTTATAGGCGCTGGCAAATACCGGTGTATTTGAGCGCCCTACCCTGGCGAATTCTGTTAACTCGATAAAAGCCTTGTGGCTCGTGTCAAAAACTCCCTCTTTAAAGTGATACTTCCCGTGGACTTGATAAGGCTTCTGCAAGCGCTATGCCCGATTGCGACCTCGCGAAAAATAAAATCGGAAATCGGCATCAATCCGCCACAAAAGGACATTTTGCTTCGATTTTGCGACATTTCAGTCAAGTAATGCTGAAACGTTTATCTCTTTAGGTTTTTGCACAGCTCTGGCGCGACCTAAAAGAGTGCAATAGAGGGGTTAACTGTTTTTATGCGCCAGAATAGGGATATTTTGATGAATGTTATTTTTATGGCTCCGCATTGCCTGAGCGCCAGGCCTCTTTATATAAATAAGACCCAGGCACCCTTTTGGAGCCTGAATGCGCACCAAACAGGGGTTTATCGCACCATTATGTTTCTTGCTTTTCAGCAACTCACTTCATAGCCGGTTGACATGAGCAGTCCGGCCACGGAGTTCTTCAGCCCGTAAGTAGAGCTCTGACATTTATTGCAGCTGCAACCATGCTGACTCCAGCTATCCATACCAGGGCTGGAGCGAAAATATGAAGGTACCGGGAATCTCGGGTTTCCGAATTGTTTCGAAAAAAGACAACACTCGTAGTCAGTACTCGGTGTCGGACGTAAAAAACTATCGTCCGCCGCATAACGTTGTGGCAGTTGTCACCAGGATTTACGGTCCACGAGGGGGCATGAAACCCTATGGATAAAGGGTTCATTTCGGCTTTCGATCAAGTGCTGAGCAGCACGGCGGCCCATTTCGTAGTACGGGAGTTGCACGGTGCTCAGCGGTGGATAGAACAGCTCGGCAACGCCGATCATATTGTCGTAGCCAAGTACCGCCACCTCGGCCGGAATGCGCAGACCGCGACTGAGCAGGTACTGATAAGCGACCAAAGCGATGCGGTCGTTGCCACAAACAAGCAGATCGAAGGCCGGCTTTCCATCCGACTCCCGTAATTGCTGCTCCAGCGCGACAAGCGTTTCCTCATAGGCGTCATCGGTCGACAGGTTGTATTGGGGAACACTGTCCAGGGACATACCAGACTCCGCGAGGGCGCGAGCCAACCCCTGCTGGCGCTGATCCCAGGCCAGACTGCTTTGCGGCAGGTTAATGCACAACGGATGCCGGTAGCCCTTTTTCAGCGCCTGCCGCACGGCCTGATACTGACCATCTTCGTCGTCGGGCACATAGCATGCGACGCCTGGCTCTGAACTCATGCAGTTGCTGAGTACCAGCGGCAGGCTGCGCAGCGCCTGGGGAATCTCGACGGTGCGTAACTGCATGGCACTGAAGATAATCCCGTCGGGCTGATGCGACAGCATCAGGTCGATGGTTTGCTGACTCGGTGGAGCCTCGAACACATTGAGGATGAAGACGTTCCAGCTGTTTTCTCGTGCGGTGCGCTCCAGCGAAAGCAGCATTTCGACGGCGAAGGGGGTTGTCGCCGTGTCGAGCGCGAAGACTCCGATGGTCTTGCCACGGGAGTGACCGCCACGAATCTGGCGAGCGGAAAGGCTTGGTACGTACCCCAAGGCCTCGACCGCTTGACGAACTTTCGCCAGAGTTTCCTGGTTCAGCTTTTCCGGGGTATTGAGTGCCCTGGACACAGTCATGAAGGAAACCCCCGCCAGCCGTGCAACATCTTTAACTGAAGCCATTCGCGGGTGCCATTGCTTGTCTAGCCAGGCATCATGTCATGCTTGGCAAAAGCATGACAACACGATGCCAGGCAGCAGGCTGCACGAATGGTACGTCAGGGGTGTTCAGAGCTGGAGATCGGCCAGGCTCCAGACCGAGGTATCCCCGAACAGCCCTACCCCATTGATGGCGAAGGCGCTGACACCGAGGCTGTCGGGGCGAGGATAAATCCGACTGCTCAGGCTATGGGCGCCGTCGTCGACGAAAACCTCAATGGAGGAGCGATCCAGGAAAATCCGCAGAGCGATCTGCGTTTGTTCTGGCGTCACAGGTACGCTACGGACCCCGCTCACGCCAGCTCCCGAGTGTTGCCTGTCGAGTACCAAGCGTCGGGACATGGCATCGAAGTACAGCAAAGTCCGTTCCTGCTGGTCTTCGCTACAGCGCAGGGCCAGGCCAAAGCGCTCAGCGGTGCTACCGGCCAGGTCCAGTTCGAGCTCAAGCTCCAGCAGAGCGCCGCGAACTTCAAGTGTACGGCTCTGTGAGTCAAGCATCCCGATCTCCAGCGTTCGAGGTGACTGCCGTAGCGTTGTCAGCTCTCGTGCCGGACGCATGCGTAGCCGGTCACCGTCGCGGCTCACTTCACGTGGCAACGACAGCGCGCCACACCAGTGTTGTTCTTGACTCGGCATAGGGCTGTCCCACATGTCCATCCATGCCCAGAGCAGGCGGCGCCCGTCCGGCGCCAGCAGGGTCTGGGCGGCATAAAAATCGTGACCGTGGTCGAGTTCGTGCAGCCTGCCGGTCTCAGTGAAGCAGCCGGAATTGTCCAGCTGGCCCAATCGATAGCTGTTCTGGAATTTGTTCCAGTTGTCGTAACCACTGGGCTTCAGGCCTTGCGGCGAGTACAGAAAAACATCGCATCCATCCAGTTCGAACACGTCCGGACATTCCCACATGTAACCGTCAGACGCGCGTTGGCCGTCCAGGGCGCAGCCGAGGTAATCCCAATGATGCAGGTCCTGGGAGCGATAGAGTAAAAGCTGCGGGTCATCCCCTTGACGAGCGCCAAGCGCCATCCACCATTGGTCTGCGCGCTTCCAGACCTTCGGGTCGCGGAAATGCATGATGTCCGGATGCGGTGGCGTTTCGATCACAGGCCCATGTTTGGTGAATGTGATGCCATTCGTGCTGCTGGCCAGGCATTGGACCTGGTGGATTTTTTGGTCGTCGCCCGGCTCCCCTAACCAGATGTGCCCGGTGTAGATCAGATAAAGCGTATCGCCCGCAACGACAGCCGATCCTGAAAAACAGCCGTCTCGATCGTAAGGGTCACTGGGGGCTAACGCTATGGGCAGATGCTCCCAGTGAACCAGGTCCTTGCTCTTGGCATGCCCCCAGTACATCGGGCCCCACTGCGCCGAATAAGGATGGTGCTGGTAGAACACGTGGTACTCGCCTCGAAAATAGGCCAGTCCGTTTGGGTCATTCATCCATCCGGCCGGGGGCGACAGGTGATAGCCGAGGCGATAGTCGTTGCCGCGCTCGGGCAGTTTTTTTTCGATGGCGCGATGCGCTTCGTCCAGCAGTGCAGCGTGCATGGCTTGATCCTTACTAGGGTTCGTAACGGGTGGCTGATTGGGCGATGGCAGGTAGTTCCATCGAATCAGGAGCTGTTGCCCGGGATGATTTGCGGGCCGGGTCTGCGCGTAACAATGACCATGACAGCAGCAGGCAACCGCCTACCAGGCCAGCCATCGTTACGTAAACGCTCGAGAAGCCAAAATGGTCGTAGCCGTATCCCACAACCGGCGACAGCAGCATGGCGGTCAATTGTTGGGCGAACTGGAATCCCACCAAATAGATCGAGGCCGACAGGCGCGAATCAAAATTGAAGGAAATGTATTTGAATACCGAGACCAGCAGGATCGGGACTTCCAGGGCGTGCAACATCTTGCAGGCGGCGATGGTCCAGGCATCCGTTGCCAGCCCTGAGCCAAGAATACGGACGAACATGATGCTGCCGGCCAGTATCAATCCATACTTGGCGCCCGTACGACCGACCACCCATGGCGCGAACAACATGAATACGGCTTCGAGGAGCACCTGGGATGAATTCAGGTAACCGTAGGCTCGGGTTCCCTCCTCCGGGGTTGGGAAGAAGGAGGAGAAATACACCGGAAACTGTTGTTCGTAGATCATGTAGATTCCACAAACCCCGGTCAGGTACAAGCTGAATGCCCAGAAGCGAGGAAGTGTCAGCAGCTTCCAAAGATCGTTCAGACGCACCGGCATGGCAGTTTCGCCAGCCGTTTGCATTACTGGTTTGTTGAACGCGGCCAGATCCAGCCGGGACAGGATCAGCAAAAACACTATCCCGGCTGCGCTACTCATGTAAAACGCAATGTCCGGGTCAATGTTGAAGACCACACCGACGACGCCCGTCGCGGAGGCCCAGCCCAGTGAACCCCACATTCTGGTGGTGCCGAACTCGAAGCCGGCGTGACGCGACAGCCGCTCCGTATAGGATTCGATGACGCCCACTCCCGCGAGCATGGATAGCGCCAGGAAAGTCGCACCGACCAGGGCTCCCAACACCACGTTCTGGGCCAATAGATTGGCGTATACGTAGATCGCAAAAGGTGCGGAGGCGCAGAGCAGTACACCAATCCATACCAGCAGTGTTTTGGACAGGCCAAGTCGATCCTGGAGAGCGCCATAGAACGGCTGAATGAGCAGCGCCGCAATGGCGTTGGCGGCAAAGATGAATCCGGTTTCCGTTCCATTCAGGCCGATGACTCGATGAAGCCATATCGAGAACAGCGAATAGCTGGATGACCACGCGAAAAAGAAGAAAAACAGCAAACCACTGATAAGCCAGTACTCACGTTTGACTGACAGCTGCATGTGACAACCCTCTTGTTTTTATTTAAGTTAACGTTAACATCGCAGCGCATTACGCCTCCTCCACCAGCTCGCTGTCAAGTGGATCCAAGTGCCAAAGGAGCAGGTATCGCGTTTGAGCAGACCTTGCAGAAGCGACTCTCAGGGCTTGCTCAGCGGAGGGTTCAGGTTTTGCCCAAGCGCCATTTCGGCTGGCGGAAAGGACCTGTTCGAAAGGTCTTTGCAGTACCCGAATACAAAAACAAGAGGGTTACCTATGCGTTCTACTGTCTGTCGGCCTTTGGCTGGCTTTTCCTTGCTTTTTCTTTCCACTCAACTGCTCGCCGCGCCGGCGCAAAGCATCGAGGAGCGTCTTGCCAGGCTTGAGGCCAGAACCTCCGTTGCCGAGGCCCGCGCCTTGGTGGCCGAAGCTGACGCTGCTCGATTGCGCAAGGAAGTCGAGCAACTCAACAAGCAAATCGCCATCCCCGCCCCGGCGACCACACAAGCATCTCTCAACGAGCGCGTTGCCCGAATAGAGGCGAACCAGCAGTCCCTTGAAAGCCCTCCCCCGACGACCGCGTCTTCAACCAGTACGACCGAGCATCTGAGCGATGGCTTCACCTTCGGTGGATATGCCCGCTCCGGGATAATGACCAATGGATCAGGTGCCGGTCATGGCGGCCCCTACGTGACCCCCGCAGGCTCCGTAGGTGGTGCCGTTGGCCGGCTTGGCAATGAGGTCGATACCTACGTGGAGGCGAAGTTTTCGAAGGAAAACCAGGCCAGCAACGGTACGCGTTCCAAATACACGCTGATGCTCGCCGACGGCCTGGAAACACCTAACGACTGGACCGCGGCTGAAAGCCGGCTCAATGTGCGACAGGTCTACGCCGAACTTGACCATTTGGCTTCCTTTCGAGACAGCCCTGTGCTGCGCGATGCAACGCTGTGGGCTGGCAAGCGCTTTGACCGGGATAATTACGATATCCATTGGCTCGACCGGGGGATCGTTTTCCTTGCCGGAACCGGTGGTGGTATCTACGACGTGCATCTGACCGATGACTGGCGCATCAATGCGTCCCTGATGAGCCGCTCCTTCGGCGACTTCGGTACTGAGGAAAACAAGGACATCAGGAGCTATGTCGCGACCCTCAATCAATTTTTCGATGAGGGTCGCTGGCAGATCATGCTCAATGGCATTTCCTCGGGCCAGAACGATGCCAGGCTGAACGAGAAGAGCAAGCAGGCATTCGCCAGCGATACCCGGGTGAACGCGTCGGGATTCAGCCCTGCCGAAAGCGGTTCCCATGGCATGCTCGCCTACCATCAGCCAGACTTTTTCGGCCGTGAAGGCTACTTCAAAGCAGCGCTCCTGTATGGCAAGGGGTTGGGAGCGGAGGTCAACAGCATCGGAGCCGATGGCGACTTGCTGGACGAGGCCCAGACATTGCGCCTGGCACTCTATGGCCATACTCGCCTGAATCAGGATTGGCGCATCGCACCAGCCATCATTGCCGAGCACAGCAAGGATCGCTATGTGCCAGGCGACGACTATCGCTATGTGACGCTCAACCTGCGATTGGCCAATGAACTGACCAGCAACTTCGAAATGCTTTATGAGCTGAGCTGGCAGACGATGGACCTGAATGCGCTTGGCTACAAGGGTCGACAAACAGCCAATGGTGACTACTGGAAACTCACGTTTGCGCCAACGTTCAAGGCACAAACCGGTGATTTCTTCACTCGTCCTGAATTGCGCCTGTTCGCCACCTATATGAACTGGTCCAGGGACCTCGATCACTTCAGCGCAACAGACGATTTTGGTCAGAAGGGCTTCAAGTCTGGCGGGGTCTGGCAATTCGGAATGCAGATGGAGACCTGGTTCTAGGAGCCCTGGAAATTGACCGTCCTAAGGGCAACAACAAAAAGTCGATCAGTTACGCAGAAGATCAGGCAATGGGTCGTCTGCCGGTCGCTTTAGCACCTGCGCATATACCACGCAGCACACACTCGAAAACCTGGGGAAGTTACTATCGGATTCCCCGGGAGTGGGGACCTGCACCCATTGAACAAAGGCTTTGCTACCCCCTTTCAGTAGCAAGACTTGAAGCCAACCCGCTGATTATTCTTGGTTTTTTATAATTTTCGTGCCTGGCTCGGCTTTTGCCTTGGTCCTTGACAATGCTGCAAAGAGGAGATGACAGGTTTCGCCATGCCGGCATGCAGCGAGGGGGCGCACCATGAAAGACACTGCATCGCAGAAATCATCGCCCAACCTCTTTCGGGGTTCAGCCGTCGCGTCAGCGATGCTCATCACCTTCACCCTGGCCGCTATCAGCGCTGCACCGCTCGATGATTTCGGTCCACCGCCACCGACCGATCCCTCGGCCTTCAGCAATCCTCCCGCCGACCCCAAGGCCGCGCTGGAAGCACTGAAAGACGCGCCACCCGCCAACCAGGGTGCACTCGCCCTGCCCAACGGCGTGTTTGGCGACAGAACCACCCCGCGCGCCGAAAACGTCCTTCCCCCGGAGCTGCAGACGTCGTTCAATATTCCCACCAATGGCAAGCCAAGCCCGCTGTTCGGGGCCGAACCCTTCACTCAGCAATTGCTGCTGTTCGAAGAGCTCGGCCCGGAGAAGCTCGACCCGGCGACCCCGCCGCAGACACTGACGTTCCCCGTTCCTACCCTGGGCCCGGAACCGCAGCAGGATCCAAACAGTGTCGCCCGCAGCGGCCCCTCGAGTGCGGCGCTTGAGGCCTTCCTGCGCCAACCTGGCTTGACCCCGTTCCCGTCACAGTTTTCCAATGTACTGGACCGCAACCCCTGGAAGGCGCAAATCGAAGACTTCCTCAACCGCAGCCCGGTAGACTCGCCGGCCGAGGGGCGGCCACCGGGAAAAGGTTGGTCGCACCAACGCTTCAATGAGTTTTTCCCCCAGGTCCAGTTCAAGACCGTGCAAGCAGGCGCCCGAACCAATCAGGGCTTGCGCGACAACAAACAGTTGCACAGCTACACCAAGGGCGAATTCGGTCCCGGTGGGCTCTACAACCAAACATTCGACAACCCCGTGACAGTGGCCACGACCCGCGGCATCGAAGTGCGTTTTCATCCCAGGTTTCCAGTGCAGAATCACAAGTCGCTGTGGACCTTCGATGGCACGTTTCCCCCCAAATTGCTGATGGTCCGCAATGGGCAAGCAATACTGATGCGCCACTACGACGCCCTGCCGATCGACCCGGCGGCAAACGCGGGCTTTGGCCTGCACACCCTTACTACCCACGAGCACAACGGGCACTCCCCGGCCGAGAGCGACGGCTTTGCCAATGCGTTCTTTTTCCCCGGGCAGTACTACGACTACCGTTGGCCACTGCAGTTGGCCGGTTACGACACCATCAACACCACGGCGCAAGACCCTCGGGCTGCGTTCCCCTGCTCACCCGGCGAAACGCTGTTCGTCAATGATGCCAGCCCCGGTCTCAAGACCTGCGATAACGGCAGTATCAAACTGCGCGGCGACTGGCGCGAGACCATGAGTACCCACTGGTTCCACGACCATATGCTCGACTTCACCGCGCAGAACGTCTACAAGGGCAACGCGGCAATGATGAACTACTACAGCGCGCTGGATCGCGGCAATGAGGCGTTCGAGGACGGCGTCAACCTGCGTTTTCCCAGTGGCTCGGCACTGCCTTGGGGCAACCGCGACTACGATGTCAATCTGCTGATCGCCGACAAGGCCTGGGACGAAACCGGCCAATTGTGGTTCAACCCGTTCAATACCGACGGTTTTCTGGGTGACCAAATGCTGGTCAACTTGCAGTACCAGCCCTTTCTCAAGGTACGGGCGCGCAGTTATCGCTTTCGCCTCCTCAACGCCTCAGTGTCGCGTTACCTGAAGCTGGCACTGGTACGGGAAATCAATGGCAGCGGTGGCGAGTTCCCTGGGCCGGCAGGCTCCGGAGTGTCCTTCGCCAGAGTGCCGTTCCACATGATTGCCAACGACGGCAACATCATGGAGCATTCCGTGCCCTTCGACGGCACTCTGGACCTGAACGGCGATGGCGACCTGCAGGACAACAACGCCATCTTGCCGGTTCAGGGCATTGGCGAACGCTATGACATCATCGTCGACTTCGCCAAGAACGGAATCAAACCGGGAGACAAGATTTATTTCGTCAACCTGTTGGAGCACAAAGACGGCAAGACGCCCGAAAAGAACCCAATCGCGCTGGCTGACGTGCTGTCCGAAAAATATAAAGCGGTGATCAAGCAAACCAGCAAGGGGCCCAAATGGGACAAGGGCGATCCCGCAGTCGGCAAGTTCTTCCAGTTGCTCGTCCAGCCCTACGCCGGCCAGGACGTGAGCATGAACCCGGCGGACTTTGAACCGGCCAAACCCGGCAAGCCGGCCGGGAAGAAAATGATTCCGCTGACCATCGACCGCGACAACCCGGCCGACCAGGCCAAGCTCAACGCGGCGCGGCATCGCCTCTTTACCTTCGGGCGTTCCTCTGGCACTGACTTGGCGCCCTGGACCATCAAGACCGACGGTGGCATGGGCTTTAACATGGACCCTCGCCGTATCAGCGCGGCCCCCCAATTGGCTCAAGGCCCGACGCCCGCCGGCTTCAGCGGCGATGGCACCCTCGAAGTGTGGAAGATCGAGAATGGCGGCAACGGCTGGAGCCACCCGGTGCATGTACATTTCGAAGAGGGGATCATTCTCAACCGCGATGGCAAGGAACCGCCGGAATGGGAGAAATGGGCACGCAAGGACATCTACCGCATCGGAGAAGGCGTCGACAGCTCCGTGAATCTCGAGGTGGCGCTCCACTTCCGCGAGTTCGCCGGCACCTACATGGAGCACTGCCACAACACCCAGCACGAGGACACCTCCATGTTGCTGCGTTGGGATGTCGAACATCCAGGTCAGTTCCAGTTGATGCCAACGCCCTTGCCAAGCTGGGACGGCGTACGCTTCGTGAACTCCGTAGCGCTCCCCACCTTCCGCACTGGCCTTGTTGAGGATAAAAGTAACGGTGGCCCCAACACGAAACAGCGCCAATAGCAACACGCGATCCTGGCACCTCCACCCAGGCGCGTTATAGTTGAGTTGATCCCATTCAACTGGAGGGGGTATGCGCCAGATCGTCAACAAAGAGCCATGGTGGGCTGCGCCTCCGAAACCTGGTCAGGATGAGTCTGAGCTGGAGTGGGGATGGCTGGTCACGTACAGCGAGGGCGAGCCGCGGTTCGAGTTCGTGAAAGAGCGGCCTTCGGATAACGAGATCCGCAACCGCAAGAGCTGCCGTATCACGTCTGCGCCGGAATGATCCCTGCCCTCCTTCGCCTCAATCTCGCCCCCACATTGAGCGTGGGAGCAAGATCACGCTACGACCCTTACGCGTTAACGATCACCTCGAAGCCGCCGAAGATCATCCGTTGACCATCAAAGGGCATCGGGTTGAGGTCCGGGTTGGTTTGGGCATCGGCCATGAACTTCTCCATTCCGGCGTCACGTGTTTGACGGTTGGGCCAGATGATCCAGGAGAAGACCACTGTCTCGCCCTCCTTGAGTTTCACCGCCATCGGGAAAGAGGTCACCTTGCCGTCGGGCACATCGTCCCCCCAGCACTCGACGACGCTCAACGCGCCGTTTTTTTTGAAAATGGCCGCGGCGGATTCGGCATGCCGCTTGAACTGTTCGCGGTTGGCGGTGGGCACTGCGGCGATAAAGCCATCAACATAGGACATGATCAATCTCCTGCCTGGGTTGTGTGAATGGGCGCAATCTACCTTGGGCGGATCGCGCCATCGGTTACGGGTCGATCTGCTGGATAGTCGATCCGCTGGGCGTCAAATCGACAGGCCTGAGACGAAGACCCGATAGAACCGACCGACGGCAGGTGTAATGACTGAGCGCTTTACGCCCCGAGTATGTAAAAACGCCACTTTTGGCATCTGCCGCCAGTTCGTTGTGCTGTGCCAGCAGCCGGTATCCGGGTTGACTTTTAACGGGGCACACCTAAGATTTACATATAGTTACATCTGAGGCCGTATTACTTTGGACAGCTATTGTAGTCAATCGGAGAAATTCTCCGTACAAGCTTGGCACGACCTCCGCTAGATTCCCTTAGC
Organism: Pseudomonas sp. GW821-FHT02H09; assembly: GCF_059421425.1. Classification (NCBI taxonomy): domain Bacteria; kingdom Pseudomonadati; phylum Pseudomonadota; class Gammaproteobacteria; order Pseudomonadales; family Pseudomonadaceae; genus Pseudomonas; species Pseudomonas sp. GW821-FHT02H09. Next base: position 18,230 of record NZ_JBWKVA010000021.1, on the reverse strand, counting down.
CAACGTTCTGTCAAGTGCAGGACGTTGCGCGCATCAGTATCAAACTCCTTCGCGTAACCAAAACTTGAAACCCGGGCGAGCAGATTTTTCTGTGCGCTCCCTGATTGTTGCGTGCGTCTTGCGTTCGCTGCGGTCGCAGGTTTCTGCACCCATCGTTTGCCTGCCTGTGTGCAGTAGCGGTGGTTTTAACGTGATCATACCGCCAGGTATGGAAAGGAGGACGTCATGCCACCTGAAAGCAATCAAAGTCCGGCTCAATATTTGAAGCTGCGCTGCCACCCAAAGCATGAAGGAGAGACCGTTTATGGACCCCAGTAAAAGTAGTCCGGTCACTCTGACTGAAATGGCGGCGTCTAGCGGGTAGTAGCACAACCTTCACTGGCTGATCTCCCCCCCACCTTTCGCGCAATTCTCTCCGAGTGACCTCTTCGCGCCCCTGACCTCTGCGGGTACGCACCTATCCGGCGGGAGTCGAAAGCGGCATCGAGCGTTACGCTTTTGGAGAGATTTCGTTATGTCCAACCTGAAGATTGAAACTGCCGTTCTTGACAGTGCCCACGTCGGAGACATCCGCGGAGCGCTCGGCACCATCCGTTATGACGACATCGCCCCTCGCAATGGTTGGTGGCATCGCTTCAAAACGCTTCTGGCCATCCTGGGCCCCGGGTTGATCGTGATGGTGGGTGACAATGACGCCGGTGCGTTCAGCACTTATGGCCAGGCCGGCCAGAACTACGGAACCATGCTGCTGTGGACAATGGCGCTGTTGGTCCCGGTGCTGTACGTAAACCAGGAAATGGTGCTGCGTCTGGGCGTCGTGACGGGTGTCGGCCACGCCCGGCTGATCATAGAGCGCTTCGGCAAGTTCTGGGGTGCGTTCAGTGCGATCGATCTGTTCATCCTCAACGCGCTGACCATTGTCACGGAGTTCATCGGCATCAGCCTCGGGATGGGCTTCCTCGGTGTGCCCAAGGTAGCCGGGGTGTGCCTGGCGGCGGTGTTCATCATGCTCGCAGCCTGTACCGGCGACTTCCGGCGCTTCGAACGCTTCTCGTTGATATTGGTGGTTGGCAGCCTGCTCCTGGTACCGATCTTCGTGATGATCCATCCACCAATGGCGCAAGTAGCTCACGATTTTTTTATCCCGCTACTGCCTGCTGAAGGCAAGCTGTCAGAAGTGTTTCTGCTGATCATCGGCATCGTTGGCACCACTGTGGCGCCCTGGCAGCTGTTCTTCCAGCAAAGCTACGTGATCGACAAACACATCACCCCGCGTTTCATCAAGTACGAACGCGCTGATCTATGGCTGGGCATTGCGCTGGTGGTGATAGGTGCGGTGGCAATGATCGCCTTCACTGCGCAAATTTTTGCCGGTCACCCAGAGTTCGGCCAGTTCACCGATGCGGGCGCCATCGCAACGGGCATCGCCAAATACCACGGGCGCCTGCCAGGGATACTGTTTGCGATCGCACTGATCGACGCCAGCATCATCGGTGCAATGGCGGTGTCACTGTCGACCGCCTACGCGCTGGGCGATGTACTGAACCTGAAACACTCGCTGCACCGTAAACCAGGTGATGCAAAGGGTTTTTACATGATGTTCTGCGGCCTGATTACGCTGGCTGCGGCGCTGGTGTTGATTCCAGGTGTGCCGCTCGGCCTGCTGACCAACGCGGTACAGACGCTGGCTGGGGTACTGCTGCCCAGTGCCACCGTGTTCCTGTTGCTGCTGTGCAACGACAAGGAAGTGCTGGGCCCATGGGCAAACAATCGCTTCACCAACGTAATGACTGCCGTCATTGTCGCGGTGCTGGTGCTGCTGTCGGTCGTATTGACTGCTTCGGTGGCTTTCCCGGACATGTCCGGTGAAACCATCTCCGACATCCTCATTGGCGGTGGTTTGCTGGGACTCATCATCGCCATTGCGGTGAATGTGTTGCACGCCCGCAAAGAAGTCGACAAAGAGGCGCTGCCCGACAGCACCGTCACGTTCACCCAGCAAATGATGCACGCATGGCGGATGCCACCACTCGCACAACTGAAGCCGGTGGTACTGTCGCAACGCAACCGCCTCTGGATGGGGGTGTTGCGCGGCTACCTGATGGTGGCAATGGGCATGGTGATTTACAAAGTCATTCAGCTGGCGCTCGCTTGAATGTAAACCTCGGCAAAACCCCAACATAGTGTCCACCTCAATGGACACTATGTTGGCTATCTAGAGCGTGACCTGCACATAAACCAGATAAAGCCCCGCCTTACCGCAATGCTGTTCACTTAAGGCGACGACGCGATCCGTAGCAGCTGGCGAAGCCTGCGTTCGGCTGCGCAGCAGTCGCAAATCATGCAACCACGGTCAACCTGTAACACCACAGTGCCTGATTTTACGACCGCTACGCAGCCGAACGCAGCCTTCGGCAGCTGCTACGGGGAATGTGCGGAGCCAGAAATTCCTTAACTGAACAGCATTGCCGCCTTACCGGTTCTCTACGTAGCGTTACGAAATGTCAGGTTGCAATTCGAAAGGTCCGGCAGGCTGGCTCGATAGAAAACAGACGTGGTTACAAGGGTAGCCTTGTATGAAATGGACTCAGAATGATCGAAGCAGTCAAGCAAGTCAGTGAAGCGCTGGATCAGCAGATGGAATTCAATTTTTTCATGGCTAGCCAGCTCATTCAGCTTTGTCCTCCCAACGAGCAGAAACGCCTGAAGAAAGAGCTCCATTCCCGGCTGAGCGCCCTCAGGGAGCGCACCCTGTTGGCCACTAACGCTATTGAAGAGTTGGTGGACAAGGGGACGCCAGTAAGGTCGAGCATGTTCTCATCCGTCAGGAAATGGCTGTTTTGATCCCAAGGGCGATTGGAGGCAACCGTGCAGCATTCAGTTGCTGGTGCGTGGCGCCTTGAAACACACGAATGCTCATTCGTTTTCCGCATCTGGAAGTCTGTTTACACAGGAACCCGCCCCTGGTGCAGATACGGCGCGATATTGCGCATCCCGCGCTGAACGTACTCTTCTTTTTCCCCTACCGGCGCGACGTAGTGAAGTGCGCTCTCTGCCGCTTCGACGCCTTCCAGACGGGCAATGATCCAGGCCGCCAGATAAGGCGAGGCGAGGCATCCGCCGGCTGTGGCGATATTGCCTTTGGCGAAGAACGCCTGGTTAAGGACATCGATGCCAGCCGCCTGAACCCACGGTTTCGTCGTCAAGTCCGTACATGCCGGTACCCCCTCCAGCAAGCCAAGCTTTGCTAACACTAATGTGCCCGAGCATTGCGCACCCAGGAGCTGCCTCGAGGGATCAAGCTGCAACTGCGCCATAAGGGCGGTGTCAGCGACGACTTCGCGAGTCTGCATGCCGCTCCCGACAAGGACCGCATCGGCTTCGCTGGCCTCGCGCAGCGTTGCCTGGGATTCGATCACGAGCCCATTCATCGAGCGAACACGGGGTGTTGGACTGGCAATCGATACCCGCCATCCCGGCTTCTTGACACGGTTAAGAACGCCAAGCGCGATGAGGGAGTCGAGTTCGTTGAAACCTTCGAAGGTCAGGATAGCGATATGCATGGCTTGGTCTTCCCGCAAATGTGGCTTGGCATCCGCCTGAAGGAGGCGGTTGTGCAGACGCAGACTATGGCGAACAATTAGCACAATCAAATAATTGTAATGGATACATCTCCATGGCTCGTTCCCGCTATAAATCGTTGGTGGACGCGTTCGCCGCCGACATTCGCGCAGGACGTCTATCACCTGGCACGCGTCTGCCCACGCATCGAGAGCTTGCGACAAACGAAGGTCTGGCATTGGCCACCGCTACACGTGTCTACGCGGAGCTTGAGGCAATGGGTTTGGTCAGCGGCGAAACCGGCAGAGGTACTTTTGTCCGCGAGACCTCATTACCACCAGGGTTAGGCATCGACCAGCATGCCGTCGCTTCGGGAATTCTGGACCTTAACTTCAACTATCCCTCTCTACCGGGCCAGGCAGAACTGCTGCGTGGCGCCTTGCGCCAACTGGCGTCTTCGGGCGATCTGGAAGCCTTGCTCCGTTATCAACCCCATGGGGGACGCCAGCATGAGCGCGCGTCAGTCGCCCGGCATCTGCAAGGCAGAGGTTTGAACATCGGCGAGGAACACGTACTGATCGTCAGCGGGGCCCAACACGGGTTGGCGGCGACGGTCATGGGGCTGCTTCGCCCGGGTGATATCGTCGCGACGGACGCCTTGACCTATCCCGGTTTCAAAGTCCTTGCCGAGACCCAGCGCCTGGAATTGGCTCCCATCCCTGCTGCGGGCCACGAACCTGATCTGGATGCCTTGGCTCGGCTGTGCAAGAGCAGAAGGGTACGCGCCGTGTACAGCATGCCCACCCTGCACAATCCGCTGGGATGGGTAGCCAGCGAGCATTGGCGGCAACGCCTGGTGACCATCGCCCGCGAGCACGACTTGCTTATCATTGAGGACGCCGCCTATGCGTTCCTCGCCGAGGACGCACCTGCACCCTTGGCCGCGCTTGCGCCGGAAAGAACCGTGTACGTGTCGGGCTTGTCCAAAAGTGTCGCCACCGGGCTGCGCGTCGGATTTGTCGCGGCACCCTCGCGCTGGATACCCGCTATCGAGAGAACCATCAGAGCTACCATCTGGAACACGCCTGGCGTGATGACTTCAATCGCTTGTAACTGGCTCGACGATGGCACTGTCAGTCGCCTGGAAGGCGAAAAGCGCCAGGATGCTGCGAACCGACAGTCCATGGCCAAAGCCACGTTGACCGACCTGAAGTACATAGGCCACCCCTCCTCCTATTTTCTCTGGCTTCCTTTAGGTGAAGAGGTTCGAGCTGACCAGGTAGCGATGGCGCTAATGCACGAGCACGTTTCGGTTTCGACTGCGGAGCCCTTTGCGACTTCTGCCCATGTTCCTCACGCAATCAGGCTCGCGCTCGGATCTCTAGAGCTGGATGCCCTTCAAGTAGCACTCAAAACGGTGAAGCGAGTTGTTGATGCTTACTCTTATTGACCTGGCCGAGAATCGCTATCGGCCATGCGCTCCCTTCACCTTCGTCAGACCGCTTTCGACCAATGGGCGCTTTCGGGGAGCAGATAGCGTGTTGGCATAAATCGCCCAAGCCTCGACCTCTGCGCCGGGATGTGGTACCGGCAGGGAACTCCTGGCGGGTACCATGCATCATAAAGTATGTGGTAGATCATTCAGGATTCATGCTTTCGGAGGACACATTATGCGCCGCATATTCCTCATACCCTTGCTAACGCTTTGTCTGCCCTTTGGTTCGGCCATGGCCCACAGACACCATGTGGATGCGGACGAAATTGCCACTTCGGCAGGGCTTTCGGTGTCGCTGTACTCGACGTTGAAAGACGACAAGATCATGGTTCCCGCCCGCGATGACCTCTCCAGCTTCGTCGCGAGTGGTGGCGCCATTCGCGGCGCCTATCTGGAGTCGGTGTTGATGCAGATTAGACACGATCATCCAGGCCTCAAGGCAAGCGACGAAGAACTGGCCCAAGCGCTCCTCATTCAAGATGAGCGAGCTGCCGGTCATTAGTGGCGTACGTACATCGCATCGAGTTGCAATGTCTGCGCGAGGAAGCCGCACGGCCGGTGGCCACCTGCACACCGTTCTTGCCGATGAGCAGATCTCGTCATCGGGCTGTTTCGCTGCTGACGAGCGCCTTATGCGGCCTGACGATCAGTACCAGAACCAGAGCCAGTGCTAACGCCAGCATCAGCGTGCCGGCGGTGAATGCGGCGGCGACGCGGTGCGCGAGCAACGCTTTGGCATCCGTCGCACCTACACCTGCCGCATCGAACACGACGATAAGAATGGCCAGCCCCAATGAGCCGCCCAGCTGATGAGCAACGTTGACCAGCCCTGAGGCAGCACCCGCATCTTGCGCAGCTACACCTGCAACGCCCGAGACCGTGAGAGGGCTGAGGGTGCAGCCCTGACCGATGCCGATGAGCATCATCGGCAGAGCGACTCCGGTCAGGTAAGCCGTGTCCACGCTAACCCGACTGAGCCAGGCCAGGCCCATCAGCGACAAGGTCAGGCCTGCGGCGAGTACACGTCCATTGCCAAACCGATGGGTAAGTCTGGGTACTGCCATCGCCGCCACGAAGTTCACAAGTGTCGTTGGCAGAAAGGCGATACCGGCCCCGAACGGGCCGTAGCCGAGCACACCCTGGAGGTACTGGGTCGTGAAGAACCAGAAGCCAACCATCGCGCCAAGAAAAAGTACACGGGCAGCGTAAGCCCCTGCCCGCTCCCGACTCGCGAACAGGCGCAGCGGCATGATCGGTTGCCTGGCTTTTCCTTCGTTGATAACGAAAACCGCCAGCAGCAGGACGCCCGCTGTAAATGTCACGACTGTGGTCGAATCGCTCCAGCCATCACTTGCGCAACGGACGATGCCGTAGACCAGAGAGCTCATGCCCAACGTCGAACTGAGGGCACCCACCACGTCAAGCTTACCGGGACGACGCACCGTCTCTGTGAGGTAGTGCCGGGCGCCGAGCATCAAGGCAATCCCGATTGGCAGGTTGATGAAAAAGCCCACGCGCCATGAAAGCCAGTCCGCAATGACACCGCCGAGCACCAGCCCGATACTGGCCCCGACACCGGCGGTCGCGCCGTAGTAAGCGAATGCACGTGTGCGCGCAGGGCCTTCGGTAAAGTTCGTCGACAGCAGGGCCAGCGTCGATGGGGCCAGAATCGCGGCGCCGACACCCTGCACTGCACGGGCAACAATCAGCCAGGCGGGTGACTGCGCCAAACCGATAGTGAGCGATGCCGCAGTGAACAACATCAGTCCGATCACCAACATCCGACGGCGGCCAAAAATATCGCCGGTCCGGGCGCCTAACAGCAGCAACCCACCGAAGGCGAGCATATAAGCGTTCTGCACCCAGGAAAGCCCGGTATGGGTGAAGTGAAGGCCCGCCTGGATCTTCGGCAGTGCCGTAATGACAATCGAGATATCGAGGACGATCATCAGATAGCTGACGAGCACGATCGCCAGCACGATCAGTTGGTGAGAGCGGGTTGCACTGCCTTCAATCCCATTATTCATCTGTCACTCCGAAGGGGGGTTGCGACTTGAGGGACGGCGCCCTGAGCGTGCTTTTCACCCGGCACATGGCACCCGGTTATGCACTGGCCTCTACCTTACCTGTCGCTGCCACTCATGATTAGACAGGACAATCAGAATGCCTACATGAGATCAATTCATAAGTAACCCAAGACCCAGGCTTGATCAGCGGGCCAGGCCAGGGCTACGTTGAATCACGCTCTGACGAGCATGGCTTTTCGTAGGAGCCGAGCTTGCTCGCGATGGCAATCTCAAGGGCCCCATCGCCGGCAAGCCGTGCTCCTACGGACAGGCTATGCGTCAACCCTGGGCCACGTTGCATCACGCTCTGACGAGCATGGCTTTCGTAGGAGCCGAGCTTGCTCGCGATGGCAATCTCAAGGGCCCCATCGCCGGCAAGCCGTGCTCCTACAGACAGGCTATGCGTCAACCCTGGGCTACGTTGCATCACGTCCTGACGAGCGTGGCTTTTCGTAGGAGCCGAGCTTGCTCGCGATGGCAATCTCAAGGGCCCCATCGCCGGCAAGCCGTGCTCCTACGGACAGGCTATGCGTCAACCCTGGGCTACGTTGCATCACGTTCTGACGAGCGTGGCTTTTTGTAGGAGCCGAGCTTGCTCGCGATGGCAATCTCAAGGGCCCCATCGCCGGCAAGAGCTAGGCGCGATACCGCAGTGCTTCAACCAGAACCGCCAACGCCCGCGACGATTGGCGGCGACTCGGATAGTAAAGATGGTAACCCGGGTACGTTGGACACCAATCTTCAAGCACCTGAATCAGACGACCTTCAGCCAGATGCTCCTGCACCAGGTCTTCGGGTATGTACGCAACGCCAAACCCGGCCAGCGCTGCCCTGAGTATCTGGGAGCTGCTATTGAACACCAGTTGGCCATCGACACGTGCTTTCACTTCATGCCCGTCCTTGACGAACTCCCAGGCCATCAAGCCGCCATAGGTGGGCAATCGCAGGTTGATGCAGTCATGGTTGGCCAAATCTTGTAGCGTCACCGGCGGTGCTTTCCGGGCAAAGTAGGCGGGAGCCGCCACTACGGTCATCCGTAAATCCGCAGCGATGCGCGCGGCAATCATGTCTTTGGCGACCTGATCACCCAGCCGGATCCCAACGTCATATCGCTGCGCGACAATGTCGGTCAGCCCGTAGTCGATGGTAATTTCCACCTTGATATCCGGGTAGTCCGGCAAAATTTTTGCCAGCTTTGGCCAAAGAACAGTATTCACTGCATGTTCTGCGGCATTGATACGTATGGTGCCCGCCGGTTTATCCCGAAACTCGCTCAAGGCGGTGATTTCGGATTCAATTTCCTCGAACCTGGGGGCCAGCGTGAGGAGCAGGCGTTCGCCGACTTCCGTGGGCGATACGCTGCGCGTCGTACGCGTCAGGAGCCGTAGCCCCAGTCTGGTCTCCAGCGCACGAATGGTGTGACTCAACGCGGATTGCGAGACCCCGAGTTGCGCAGCCGCTCGGGTAAAGCTGCCCTCGCGCGCGATGGTGACAAAGGCAATCAGATCGTTGTAGTTCTCACGGGGCATTTATTAGTCCAGCTCATCAAGGATCACTCATTATGTATCCTGAAAGGCCGGTCTGCGAATTCCGTCAAGACTGCAGGGGGTTATGTCCGGTCGATGCGCTGCTGCGCACAAACCTCCCGAATGCATCCGCGCAACCAGCGATGCGCTGGATCGGCATCCAGCCGTGGATGCCAGAGCAATGAGACGGTGAACGTCGGCAAGGAAAACGGAAGAGAAAAACTGTGCATTCCGACGCGCAGATTTGCGGTATGTCGTTCGGGAACACTGGCGATCAGGTCGGTGGCCCGGGCGAGCGCCAGTGCAGACGAAAAGCCACCGACGATCGTGACGATCTCCCTTTGCAGCCCCAATGGAGTCAAGGCTTCATCGATATCGATCGGTCCCCTGTCCAGACCCCGTCGCGAGACGCAGATGTGCCCACCGGCCGCATAACGGGAGGGAGTGATCTCGCCCTGGCTCAGCGAGTGCCCCATTCGCACGACGCCAATGAAACGGTCTCGGAACAATGCCTGCGTAAACATCTGCGCAGGCGTCGTCTTCCCCACAACGCCGGTTTCCAGATCGACGGCCCCGTCGCGAAGTGGCGCGCTGTCTTTGTTTGGCTTCTGCACGAAGCACAGCCGCACGCCGGGCGCTTGCTCGCCGACGCGCGCAATGAGGTCCGGTCCGAAGTTCTCCACAAAGCCGTCACTGGTGCGCAGCGTGAACGTTCGGACCAGCTGTTTGAGGTTGAGCATCTGCGCAGGGCGTAGAACCGCTTCTGCGTCCTGCACCAGCTGACTGACCCGCTCGCGCAGTTCGAGCGCTCGGGGTGTGGGAACCAGACCGCGTCCGGCCCTGACCAATAGCGGATCGCCCGTTGTTTCACGCAATCGCGCCAGTGCCCGACTCATCGCCGACGGGCTGAGCCGCAACCGCTGCGCTGCGCGCGCAACGCTGCCTTCTGCGAGCAGCACATCAAGGGTGACAAGCAAGTTGAGATCAGGTGTCGACATGCATCGACCATAGCACGGTGTGATTGTGACATGGCGTTAAACGCATGAATAAAGTGCAAATGGTGCGCCTACCGCCATATCAGGCAAAGGATTACGCTTCTGACAGCTCCGTTTCGGGAGTTGCCAGAAAAAGGAGTTCATGTTGAAGCCAATCATTGCAAACCGAGATGAGACAGTCGCTGGAAGTGTGCAACGGACACCTTCGGTTCGGTGGGCGCTTGCCAGCCTGTCGCTATCGATGTTGCTGTCCTCGCTCGGCACCAGCATCGCCAATGTGGGCTTGCCGACGTTGGCTCAGGCGTTCAACGCCTCCTTTCAGGAGGTCCAGTGGATCGTCCTCGCTTATCTGCTCGCCATCACCACCTTGATCGTCAGCGTCGGAAGGCTCGGTGACATCATCGGCCGCCGCCGGCTGCTACTGGCCGGCATCTTTGTGTTCACGGTGGCCTCGGCCCTGTGCGGCTTTGCGCCCACGCTCTGGCTACTGATTGCTGCCCGGGCGGCACAGGGCCTCGGAGCAGCCATCATGATGGCCCTCACCATGGCGTTTATCGGTGAGACGGTTGCAAAGGCAAAGACCGGTAGCGCCATGGGGCTACTGGGGACGATGTCCGCAATTGGCACCGCTCTCGGCCCGTCGCTTGGCGGCGTTCTGATCGCCGGACTCGATTGGAGGGCCCTCTTCCTCATCAACGTACCGCTGGGCATCCTGACTTTTGTTCTCGCGCATCGCTCCCTGCCTGCCGATCGCCAGAGACCAAGGACCGATCGTGCCGGTTTTGACCCTGTGGGCACCCTGCTGCTGGCGCTGACGCTCGCGGCCTATGCACTCGCCATGACCATGGGGCGCGGAAGCTTCGGTGCGCTCAACATCGCTCTGCTGCTGGCTGCTGCCTTTGGAGCCGGCCTCTTCGTGTTCGCCGAGGCGAGAGCCGCATCACCCTTGATCCGATTGGCGATATTCCGCGATCCCGTGCTGAGCGCGAGCCTGACGATGAGCGCGCTCGTCTCGACGGTGATGATGGCGACGCTGGTGGTCGGGCCGTTCTACCTCTCTCGTGCACTCGGGCTCAACCTGGCTCTGGTTGGCGTCGTCATGTCGATTGGCCCAATCATCTCCGCACTGAGCGGTGTCCCGGCTGGTCGTATTGTCGACCGTTTGGGCGCGCCAAACACAGTCATCGCTGGACTCATCGCAATGGCGGCTGGCTCATTGGCTCTATCCGTGCTTGCGGCGATGTTCGGCATTGCGGGCTACATTGCTGCCATCGTCGTCTTGACCCCCGGTTATCAGCTATTCCAGGCCGCTAACAACACTGCCGTGATGATGGATGTCCACCCGGACCAGCGTGGCGTCATTTCCGGCATGCTCAGCCTGTCGCGCAATCTTGGACTGATCACCGGTGCATCCGTTATAGGTGCGGTGTTCGTGTTCGCATCGGCGACGACCGACTTCACGACGGCATCCCCCGAGGCCGTTGCGTCCGGTATGCAGATCACGTTCGCAGTCGCGCTCGCGCTGATCGCCGCTGCGCTGGCCATCGCGGCTGGAAGTCGCGCGCTGGTGGCACGCCCTTCGCTCCCTGAAGACGTCTCATAAGGCAGAAAACAAAAGGCGACACGTATATTTTCCCCCAACCGGTCTTTGTCAAGAGCACACGCTCCTATCGTGCTGTACCGCCGTGAGGCTTATAGAAAAGAAACTTTCCGGTCTCGGTGGTCTTGATGTATTCCTTGGCCCTGGAGAAGGACGATTACCAAGCAGGTTGCCATGCATGGGAGGCGCATGGTCGAACCTTCTGACTGAACCCGTTGGTTTTACACACTATAGTCATCAAATCATTCCATCAGACTGACAGCACATTGCACTTACGCTGTCCGCTAAACATGGCGCTGTGTGAAATGAAATCGCGCATCATGGGCACAGTCAGCTCAAGGGAGACTTACATGCACGTCCTGTCATCCGTTATGCATCTTGCCGCGTTGTCTCTGGGACTGGTGTTCGCCGCCACTGCGGTGGCGAGCGAAGAGACTCAGCTGGTGGAGTCGATCAACGCCTATCGCAGCCAGGTGCAGCGCTGTGGGGGCCAGGCGTCTTCGGAGCTGCCACCGCTAGCGGCCGATCCGCGTCTGGTCCTGTCGGCCAGTAGCATCGGGAACCTGCAGCAGGCGCTGGCGAATGCGGCTTATCCGATGGTCAGCGTGCAGGCGATCAGCTTGTCCGGGCCGCGTGATGCGCAGTCGGCCATGAAGGCGGTGCAGGAAAGCTTCTGCCAGGTTGTGCTGAACCCGCAATTCATCGATATCGGCGTGAGCCGCGAGGGAGGTCAGTGGCGCATCGTGCTGGCGCGTCCGCTGTTGGCCGCACGCTTGGGCGACTGGCAAGCGGAGGGACAGAAGCTACTCGCAATGATCAACACCGCCCGCACGCAGCCGCGCCATTGCGGCGCCCAATCCTTTGCCGCCACGACGCCGCTGGCCTGGAACGCCATGCTGGCGACGGCGGCCCAGACCCATACCCGGGCCATGGCCAATAACAACTTCTTCGATCACAAAGACCGCGATGGCCACACGCCGGGTGACCGGGCTGAACTGGCGGGCTACGTCGGTCGGCAGATCGGCGAGAACATCGCCGCCGGGCAGGACACCGTGCGCAGGGTGGTAGATGGCTGGCTGGCCAGCCCCGGTCACTGCGCCAACCTGATGAACCCGGAGTTTCGTGAGCTGGGTGCTGCCTATGCGGTTGATCCGAAGAGTGATGCGGGAATCTACTGGACGGCAATGTTCGGTACGCAGTGAGTGCCTGAACGCGTTTCTATACTTTCGCCGTTGAAGACGGCACCTTTGAGTCTGGCCCGCGCAAGACACAGCTGCCCGCACAAGGTGAGGGCAGCTGCTCAGATCCGAAAACTGCCAACCAACTGCTTCAGGCGGCCTGCCTGCTGCTCCAGATCGGAACAGGCCCGCAAGGTCGACTGCAGGTTTTCCACGCCGTCCTGATTAAGGGTGTTGATCTCTCTAATGTCCGTATTGATCGACTCGACCACGGCGGTCTGTTCTTCCGTGGCGGTGGCAACCGATTGGTTCATGCCGTCGATCTCACCGATGCGCAGGGTCACGCTATTCAAGCGCTCGCCGGCCAGGTTGGCGATCTCCACGCTTTCCAGGCTGTGGCGTTGGCTCTGACTCATGGTACTGACCGACTCGCGGGCGCCAACTTGCAGCTCTTCGATCATCGTCTGCACCTGTTGCGCCGACTCCTGGGTGCGATGGGCCAGGTTGCGCACCTCATCGGCGACCACCGCAAAACCACGCCCGGCCTCTCCGGCGCGGGCAGCTTCAATGGCGGCGTTGAGTGCCAGCAGGTTGGTTTGCTGGGAGATGCTGGTGATCACCTCGAGAATCTGCCCGATATTCACCGTTTTGCTGTTGAGGGTCTCGATATTGCCGCTGGAGGTGCTGAGCATCCCGGACAACTGGTTCATGGCCTGGATGGATCGATTGACGACCTGTTGACCGTCTTCAGCCAGACTCCGGGCATCGCTGGCCTGATGCGAGGCAAGGGCTGCGTTGCGGGCAATTTCCTGTGCAGCTGCGCCCAGCTGGTTGATGGCGGCCGCCACGCTATTGGTTCGGCTGGATTGTTGGCCAGAGTTGAGCATCGACGAATTGGACGCGCTGACCACCCGCAGGGCCACTTCGTTGACGTGTTCGGTGGCCGAGGAGACCTCGCGGATCGAAGCATGAACCCGCTCGACAAAGCGATTGAAAGCCGTACCAAGGGTGCCGAACTCGTCCTGGGACTGGATGGTCAGGCGCTTGGTCAGATCGCCTTCACCGTCGGCAATGTCCTGCATGGCCCGGGTCATCACCAGCAGCGGACGCATCAGGATGCGAATCAGCATGCTGAGCAAAGCGATGATAATCAGCACAGCGATGAGGGTGGCGACCAGCGCTGAAGTACGGAACTCACTGAGCATCGAGAACGCCTTGTCCTTGTCCACGGACAAACCGATATACCAGTTCAGTGAGGGCAAGCCTTTGATCGGTGCAAACGTGACAATCCGGCTTTTGCCATCCGCTTGAACTTCACTGATGTCGCTGCTGATGCGCGGGGTATCCTGGGCATAGACATCCTTGAGTGTCTTCATCACCAGCGCTTTGTTCGGGTGGACCAGAATCTTGCCATCGGCGCTGACCAGGAAGGCATAGCCCATGCCATTGAAGTCCAGGGCATTGATACTGTCGGCAATGGCCTGCAGGCCCAGATCACCGCCAGCGACACCCAGGGTTTGTCCGGCCCTGTTGACCGCGTCGACGACGGAGATGACCAGGTTACCGGTCGTGGCGTCGATGTAAGGCTCGGTGACCGTCGGGCCGCCGCTTTTGAGCGCATCCTTGTACCAGGGGCGAGCACGAGGGTCGTAGCCATCCGGCATCCTGGCATCCGGATAAGTCATGAATTTACCGTCTTTATCCCCCACATAGGTGGCGATAAATGTCGACGCAAGAGCCTGCTGTTTGAGCAACAGCGTGATGTTTTCCGCGGTCGGATCTATCGCCACCGACTGTGAAAGATTTTCCATCAACAACACTCTGCCATTGAGCCAGTTGGCAATATTGCTCGCGGTGACACCGCCCATTTCCTGAAGATAACTATCCAGGTTTTTACGGATCGCGCCGCGTTGCAGGTAGTCGTTGTAGGCGGTGAATAACGCGAAAGCGGCGATGACAATCAGCGAGACGACAAGCAGGATCTTGTGGCTGAACTTCAGGTTATTGCTCATGGGCGGGTAATCCACTCAAGCCTGCTGGTAATAGTTCACTTTCAACCTGGTTCGCAGTTCCGCTCAGAAGCACAAGCGTGCTCTCGAACCGGGCCAGCCCTTCCTCCGTATCGGCCTGGGACACAATCAAACTGGGGGCAAAGCGCAGCACATCGGGACCTGCCTGCAACAACATCAGCCCCTGCCCGGCCGCCGCGGTCAGTACCTCCTTTGCTCGCCCACGCCAGACGCCGCTGAGCTCGCAGCCGATGAGTAGCCCCAACCCGCGAATTTCGTTGAACACGCCATATTGCTCGGCCATTTGGGCAAGGCGAGACTTGAACTGTTCGGCGCGTTGTTTGACGCCATCGAGCAGGCTCTGCTCGCTCACCAGATCAAACACCACCTCGGCCACCGCACAGCCCAGAGGGTTACCACCGTAGGTGGTGCCATGGGTGCCCGGCAGCAGATGTTGAGCCAGCCCTTCTCGAGTCAGCATCGCGCCGATCGGGAACCCGCCGCCCAGGCTCTTGGCACTGGTCAGGATGTCGGGTTCAACGCCGTAATGCTGGTAAGCGAACAGCTCTCCAGTGCGCCCCACCCCGGTCTGCACCTCGTCAAAGATCAACAATGCATTGAATTGATCGCAAAGCGTGCGGGCACCTTCCAGGTAAGAACGTTCCGCCGGGAGCACACCGCCCTCACCCTGTATCGGCTCAAGGACCACCGCGCAGGTTCTGTCCGAGATCGCGCTCTGCAGTGCAGCCAGATCATTGAAAGGTACATGGCTAATCCCTTCGATTTTCGGGCCGAAGCCGTCGGAGTATTTAGGCTGGCCGCCCACACACACGGTAAACAGGGTTCTGCCATGGAAGCTGTTCAACGCGGCGATGATTTCATATTTTTCCTCGCCATAACGGTCATGGGCCACCCGTCGTGCGAGCTTGAATGCCGCCTCATTCGCCTCGGCTCCCGAGTTGCAGAAGAACGCGCGGTCGGCGAAGGTCGCATCCACCATCTTGCGCGCCAGGCGCAACGCAGGCTCGTTGGTAAATACGTTAGAGATATGCCAGAGCTTGTTCGCTTGCTCCGTCAGGGCACTGACCAGTTTCGGGTGAGCATGGCCGAGCACATTAACGGCGATCCCGCCGGAGAAATCGATCAACTCACGACCACTCTGGTCCCAGACCCGTGATCCTTTGCCGCGGACCGGAATAAACGGCGCAGGTGCATAGTTGGGAACCATGAAACGATCGAAATCTCCACGACCGACGGCCTCCTGCTTGTTTTGCTTTGGCAAATGCACTTCGGCCAACATGCAGCGAGCACTACCGCCACCGATCAGTTCGATCGTATCGATGTTCACCGGCAATGGCTTGGCATGTCGCTCGATAAGTTGGCGTTGTTCGGTATGCAGGGAGAACCAGGCGGTCCGCGACATTACCAGGATGGGCTCACCCTTTCGGTTGTGAACTTCCAGCATGTTGCCCGCAAACGACTCGAGCTGATCCCAGGTCAGTGGCAGGATTTCCTTTCCACTGGATCGCAGCTGAGCCTCAAGCCCGGCGCGCTCCTGAAGATCACTGACGGCCTCCAGGCAGACCACGGCAAGACGAGTGCCGACGCTCATCATCACGTTGGTGTGATAGATCGCCACCCCTTCACGGTCAACGGCGCTAAAGGCACACAAATGGTACCCAAGGCTCTCGACGAACTTGCGCAGTGCATCGACATGGGTACGCGTCGAATAACCGGCGTAACAGATACGTTGAACTCGATCGAGCACCATGCTGCCGGTGCCCTCCAGGAACAGCTCCTGCTGCTCCAGCTCGGTAAAATCGAGCACCTGTTCGATTGAATAGTCCTGCAGCAACGCTTGCAGAACACCCTTGTCACGCTCCAGCCGGCGGTTCTGTCCCTGCATGGGGTACAGCACAAGCGTGCCGTCGGCATGACTGCTCCACCAATTGTTAGGGAAAATCGAGTCAGGCGTATGTGGGGACACACTGTCCTGGGCTACCAGCACTTCGACGCCCTGCTCGCGCAATACAGCTACATAGCCGTCAAACTCCTCAAGGGCCTGAGCCTGCGCCTGATCGTGCGGCAATGAGCACTTCTGAAATCGATTGTTCGCGGCGGTATCAACATTGAAGGAGAACCGCGAAGGCCGAATCATCAACACTGTATTAGTCGTTTGCATGGGAGCCTTTCAAGAAAGGGAAGTGAGTGCCGCTATTCTCCCTCCACTCAAGCGTCCGACTTGGCTGTTATCTAATGAGCCCCCGACTCAGAATGCTGAAAGCTTCACTTCGGCAGCCGATTCCGCTCTTGCTGATTGGCTGTACCGAACCTGGCGGCTCAAGAGGTCGTAGTGATATTTCCTGGTTAAATCACTACGACCCTTTCTCGATGTTCAATCAAAACCATCAATCAATGAGTCTTGGGTTCACGCCTGGCTCGTATTACTCGGGGACAGCCTTGCCTGCGCTCCCGATCACATCGTCCGCCCAGCTCATGGCCGCCACGACGGTCGGGAAACCGATCGTGCTCGTCAGTGAGATCAGTGTGTGATGGATCTGCTCAGTCGTAGCGCCGGCTTCCAGTGCCCGCCTGACATGACTGTGCACTGCGCCCTCAGAGCGGATGGCCGCCGCGGCACTGAGCTGGATCAACTGGACGACCGTCTCGTCCAGCGGGCCGGCATGCCGCACAGCGGCACCCAAGGCCTGCACAGCGCCAAAGTAATCCGGGTACTGCTGTTTGAGACGTTGGTAGGTGTTGTGCTCTCTCTTGCGTTCCATCTTTATCTCCTCGCGTTGGAGGTGCGACGGGGGTTGCCTCATTGAATCAGTATGGCGGAAGGCAGCGGGAGTCGAACCTGCCCGGGAACGGCTGCCGTCCCCAACCGGGTTTGAAGCCCGGCCGCGCCACCGGGCGCGATTGCCTTCCTGGAAATCAGCCCTCGGTTCTTTGCGCCAATGCATTGTCCGGGCGAATGTGGCGCTGGTCGCCGAGCCGTCGGGTCAAGCCTATACGGTCGAAGAACTCGAGAATCTGGATACTGCGCTTGCGGCCGATACCTGCGGTATCGCGAAACGCCGCTGCCTGAATCGCCGGGTTATCGGCGGCCAGCTTCAAGAGCATAGCCGCCAATCGGCGCACCGTAGCATCAGCGTAAAACAGGTCACGCACGACCTGGTGCACCTGCCCTGATCTCGCCATCTTGCGCAGCAGCAAGCGTACGGCCGCTTCGTCACGGCCGATGGCGCTGGCCAGGTCGCGTACCCAGGGTGGATCGAAGCCAGCCTGTTCCACCAGCGGCTGCAATCGTTGCCACATGGCCTCGTCTTCTTCGCTCAGGCGCACCTGGTGTTCGGGTAAGTGCAGCCACGGCCCGCTGGCTGCAATGGCGCCGCTGGCCAGCAATTCGTCGAGCAGGCTGATGAATGTCGGTCGGTCCAGCGGCGTGGCCGCGAACCGGCGCAAGCGATCCCGGTCCGGTCCCAGTTGGTCCGGTTCAAGTTGATGAAAGCGCGCCAGTTGCTCCAGCAGCGAAGCTTTCAGGGCCTGCCAACGGACAGTACTGAACAACAACGGGCCTTGGCGCGT
Source organism: Pseudomonas sp. GW821-FHT02H09 (assembly GCF_059421425.1). Lineage (NCBI taxonomy): Bacteria > Pseudomonadati > Pseudomonadota > Gammaproteobacteria > Pseudomonadales > Pseudomonadaceae > Pseudomonas > Pseudomonas sp. GW821-FHT02H09. Next base: position 209 of record NZ_JBWKVA010000021.1, on the reverse strand, counting down.
GGCAATGACGCAGACATCCGCGGGCAACTGCCAGGTGCTGCGCAGGCGATTGAACTGCCGCTCCAGGCGCTGAGGATCAAGCCCTGTGTCACTGTTGGCCAGCAGCGCAGGCAATACCTGCTCCAGACTCTCGGTTGCGGCCAGGGCCTGTAGCTGCGCCAACCGTGCCGGACTGCGGCGCTGGCGGGCCGGTGCGAACGGGTCGAGCA